>CAIZEE010000610.1 GCA_903931835.1 uncultured Elstera sp. | reverse complement strand
GCTGCCCAATATCGACACCGTCGAGCAGCCGCTTGCCTGACTGTTCCGAAACCAGCCCGGCAATGCTCTTAAACGTGGTCGATTTGCCCGCACCGTTCCGGCCGATCAGCGCCACCACCTCCCCCGCATCGGCGGCCAGCGTGACGTCATCCAGAATTTGCGCACGGCCGTAGCTGGCGCAGAGTCCCATGATCTGGAGCCTCATGGCGCCGCTCCATAGACCGCACCGGTGCCGAGATAGATCTCCTGCACTTGGGCGTTTTCGCGGACCGAACGGGGATCGCCCTCCACGACGAGCTTGCCGCGATTCATGACGACGATGCGCGTCGCATGGGTGAACACGACGTCCATGTCGTGCTCGGTGAACAGCGCCGCGAGCTTGCGTTCGGCGACGATCCGGGCGGTTAGCGCCATCAGCTCGATACGCTCCTTGGCCGCCATCCCAGCCGTCGGCTCATCCATAAGCAACAACTTCGGGTCATTGGCGAGCGCCATGGCAAGCTCGACCCGTTTCAGATCGCCATAGGCCAATGTGCTGCAGGACCGATCGCTGAGATCCTGTATGCCGACCAAGGTCAGCAGCGCCATCGCGTCGTCACGATAGAGCGACCGTGCGGTCGGGATGAGCGCGCGCAGGCGGTGGTGATAGGAGATCAGCACCATCTGCACGTTTTCGAGCACGGTCATCGAGCTGAAGGTGGCGGTGATCTGGAAGGTTCGGCCGACGCCGAGTCGCCAGATGCGCCGGGGCGCCAAGCCCACCAGCGAGGCACCAAACAGCGTGATGCTCCCCCGATCGGGACGAATCTGGCCGCTCAGCATGTTGAAACAGGTACTTTTGCCGGCACCGTTCGGGCCGATCAGCGCAATCATCTCCCCTGCGGCCACCGCAAAGTCGACACCGCCCACAGCCGCCACGCCACCGTAGCTTTTGGCGAGATCACGCACGACCAGGACGGTCATGCGCCGTCCCGCCGGCGCTGCGAAAACCACCCGACAATCCCCTGCGGTGCCGCGATGATCAGCATCAGGATGATCGCGCCGACAACGATGTGCCAGCGCTCGGTATAGCCGCCGATGACAATGCGCAGTGTCTTATACGCGAAGGCGCCGGCGACCGGCCCGACCATGGTCTGAATGCCGCCAAGCAGCACCATGACCAGCCCATCGACCGATAATTCGATACCGGCCGTCTCTGGAAAAACGCTGCCCTTAAGGAACGCGTAGAGCGCACCGGCGATTCCCGCGAACAAGCCAC
Organism: uncultured Elstera sp.; assembly: GCA_903931835.1. Taxonomy (GTDB): domain Bacteria; phylum Pseudomonadota; class Alphaproteobacteria; order Elsterales; family Elsteraceae; genus CAIZEE01. The sequence continues at coordinate 13,455 of CAIZEE010000610.1, read as the reverse complement.
CGACCCCGAAACCGAGCCAGCGATGCAGACCGAAATTGATTCCGATCGCATCCGCCCGCAGCTTTGAGTCGCGACAGCCGCGCAGCGTGTAGCCGAACGGCGCGAACGAAATCCAACGGATCGCCGCCAGAGCGATCCCGGCGGCGGCTAGGCTCAGGTAATAGAAGCTGGTCGGGCTGGCAGCCCAGGCCGACGGCCAGATGCCGATCAACCCGTTATCCCCGCCCGTCACCACATCCCATTGCGTCGCGACGGCATAGGCGATCTCCGCCACGGCCAGCGTCAACATGGCGAGATAGACACCGGACAGGCGAACGCAGAACGCGCCGAATACAAGGGCTCCCGCCCCGGCCAGCAGCGGTCCTGCCGCGATCGCCGCCATCATCGGCCAGCCCAAATCATGCACGAGCAGCGCAGCGCCGTAACTGCCGAGGCCGAAATAGGCAGCGTGGCCGAACGATACCATTCCGCCCGTACCCATCACGAAATGCAGGCTGGCGGCGAAGATCGCGAAGATCAGAATCTCGGCACCGACCGACAGCGTGTAATTGCCGGCGATCATCGGCAAAGCGAGCAGCACGACGGCCAGCCCGGCAACAACGCAGCGCTGATGCGTGGTGAAAACCTGAGGCGAGCGCGCCAAGGCCGCCTCCGCCTCACGAACCGGCGCCTGCGCCCGCCCCATCAGGCCGGAGGGACGCAGCACCAGGATCAGCGCCATGGCGAGGAAGGTGAAGACGAGCGTCAGCTTCGGGAAGACCAGAATGCCGAATGCGTCCAATTCGCCGATCAGGATCGCCGCCAGAAAAGCGCCGGGCACGCTGCCAAGCCCGCCAACGACAACCACGACGAAGGCCTCGACCACGATCGCCAGATCCATCGCGTGATTGACCGGCTCACGCGGCAATTGCAGCGCTCCACCAAGACCGGCCAGCAGCGATCCCAGCGCGAAGACAGAGGTGAAGAGCCATGCCTGATTGACGCCGAGTGCCGCCACCATCTCGCGATCCGCTGTCGCGGCGCGTATCAAAACTCCCCAGCGCGTGCGATACAGCAGCAACCACAGCCCAGCCAAAACCGCCGGCGCGAGCGCGATCAGGATCAGCGAATATTGCGCGAACGGGTGACCCAATATCTGCACTGTCGCCTTCATGCCCGGTGGGCGCGGGCCGAACAAATCCTCCGCCCCCCAGATCATCAGCACCAGATCCTGGACGATCAGTACCAGGCCGAAGGTCGCGAGCAATTGCAGCAGTTCAGGCGCGCGGTAAATCCGACGCAGCACGACGATCTCGACGACCGCACCGATCAACGCGATTGCGAGGGCCGCCAGAATGATCCCACCCCAGAAACCAAGCGGCCCTGACGGCAGCAACTTGACCAGCGTGTAGGCGAGATAAGCGCCCAGCATGTATAGCGAGCCATGGGCGAAATTGACGATCCGGCTGACGCCAAAAATGATCGACAGCCCGGCCGCGACCAAGAATAGCGAGGATGCCGAGGCGAGGCCGTTCAGAAACTGAATGACGAAGAAATCCAAACCCGATCCTCTATGCCACCGACCTCAGGGTCGCCGTTTCTTGATTTCCTCGAGCGACGGTAGATAGGCATCGGCGGCAACGTAGCGCCAATCGACCATGACGCCCTTGCCGTCCTTCAGATCGGTCTTGCCGACAAAGACGCCCATGGTCGACTGGTGATCCTCTTTGCGGATCGTGATCGGCCCTACGGGCGAGGCAAAGCTGACGCCCTCGGCCGCTTGGATCAGCTTCGCCGTGTCGGTCGATCCGGCGCGCGCCAGGATGGCGGCAACCGCCTTCATCGTGGTGTAGCCGACCAAGGCGCCGAGACGCGGCAGCTCCTTGAACTTCGCCTGATAGGCGGTCAGGAACGCCTGATTCTCAGGTGTCTGCACCTGGGCAGCAGGATAGCCCGTGACGATCCAGCCGACCGGCGTATCCTCACCCAACGGATCCAGATATTCCGGCTCCCCGGTCAGCAGGCTGACGACAGAGCGCCCGGTGAACAGGCCCGCATTGTTGCCCTCGCGCACGAATTTGGCGAGGTCGGTGCCGAAGGTGACGTTGAAGATCGCCTCTGGCGCTGCCTGAACCAAGGCTCCAACCGTGGCGGCGGCATCGAGCTTGCCAAAGGCCGGCCATTGCTCCGCGATGAATTCGACGTCGGGACGTTTGTTGGCCATCAAGGTTTTGAATGCACGTACCGCCGACTGGCCATATTCGTAATTCGGCGCCACCGTGGCCCAGCGTTTGGCCGGTAGCTTCGCTGCCTGCTCGATCAGCATGCCGACTTGCGCTGAGACCGGCGCCCGCAAGCGGAAGGTCTGCGCGTTGCCGCTTTCCAGCGTCAGCGCATCGGTCAGCGGCTCGCCGGCGACGAACAGGATATTGCGCTGCTTGGCGAAATCGGCGACTGCAATCGCCAGGTTCGACAGGAAGGTGCCCATCAGCAGAACGACGCCATCGCTCGAAACCAGCTGATTGGCTGCCGTCACTGCATCGCCCGGCTTGCCGCCATCGTCGCGCGAAATGACTTCCAGCGTCGAACCGTTGACGCCACCGGCGGCGTTGATCTGCTCCAGCGCCAATTGCCAGCCCTGGCGATACGGGATGGTGAAGGCGGGCACCGTCGTGTAGCTGCACAAATCGCCGATCTTGATCGTAGTGGCGGCCCGGCCGGGCCGCGCCGCGCCGGCGGCAATGGCTGTTCCGGCCAGTAATTTCAGTGCGTATCTGCGATCCAATGCCACTCTCCCCACCCTCACCGCAATCCGTCTTCGCCCTTGATCTCCGACACCGCCAGCCCGCCGATGCGCGGCAATGGCCTGCCGGAATCGGTTACCGCGACGGCAACCACGATCTCCCCCGCGCGCGGCGCATCGGGGATGCGCACTTCCATCGCGTCGAAATGACTGCGTACGAAGGCTGCATCCTTGTGCCCCAACGGAATATCGATCAGGGCACCCATGCCGCCGCGCTTCTTCGCCGATGGCACCAGGGCCGCCCCCTTCTCCACTGCCTTGCGCAGCGGTGCGCCGAGCTTGGGATGCAGCAGAGCCGCAGCATGTTCGAGCTCGCCCTCGCTGCCGACAATCGCCGCCTTGCCATAGCTTTCGATTTGCCCCGGCTCAATGCCAAGAGCTGATACGGCGCGTTGCCCGAGCAGCCCGCCTAGTGTCTCGCCCGTCGCGATCAACTCAGACAAATCCTCGGCATAAACGCCGGCAAACGGGTTGGCGATAACGGCGCAACACGCCGCCTTGCGAACAGGGTGGTCGAGTACGCGGTCCATCTCGGAGAAGGTTTCCTCGACCACCGTGACGATCTTGCGCAGTTTCATCTAAGCCCGTCCTCGCCGACCACGTCTTCCGCCTTGAGGCCGCCGACACGAGCATGAACGCGGGGGCCGGTTGTCATGACAAGGGCTACCACCATCTCGCCGGCACGCGGCGCATCGGGCACGCCGACCTCCATCGCATCGAAATGACTGCGCACATAGGACGCGTTGATATGCGTGACCGGGATGTCGAGCCGGGCACCGACCGGGCCAACCTTCTTGGTGGACGGCACGATCGCCTTGGCATCGCCCAGCACGGCGCGCATGGAATAGCCGCCCGGCACGTGCCACAAGGCGCCGTGTTCCAACTCACCTGCCTCACCGACGATCGCACCTTTGCCGTAACCCTCAACCACGCTCGGATCACCACCCAATGTCGCAATCAAGCGCTTAGCCAGATCGACGCCGAGCGGCTCGAGCTTCGCCATCATGCCGGCAATATCTTCGACATAACCGCCGGCGAACGGGTTTTTGATTACCGCGAGAGCAGCGGCGCGGTGCAGAGGACGTTCGGCCGGGGCACCCCCCTCATGGAAAATCTCCTCATGGATGACGACTATCTTGCGCAGCTCGATCATGCCGCCCGCTCCTTCGCGATACGCCGGTCGAACCGGCCGGTAATTTGTGAGACGCCCTGAAGGCTGAGGCAAGCGCCGTCGATCAGCCCGTCTTGCAGCAACGATGCCGCGACCGTCGTTCCGCGGTCCAGCGCGTCAGCAACCACACTCCATGGCAGCGTGTCGACCGCAACAGTGACCAGCCGGTCGCCGAGATCGCTATCGGGATCGAGGCTTGATGCCGGCGCGCGGCGAATCGCCGGATGATCCAGATTGACGGCATTGCCGATGATCGTTGCCGCCGCATCGGCGGCGGCGGCATCAAGCGCCAATACGGTCACCGCATCGGCAATACCAAGCGAGAAGCTGCGCCCGCCCCGACCGCTGGTCGCGATGCCGCGGCAGCGTTCCTGATCCGTCACCACCGCCAGAGCATCCGGCACGCGCGCGGCATCGCGGGTGATAAGGCCGATGTCAAACTGCGTGCCCTCCGTCAGATGAAACGCAATATCACCGCCATTATTGACATAAGCGCGGCTGAGGTCGCGGCCAGCAATCAGATGGCCCAGCATCTCATCGGCAACCGCACCGGCGACCGCCGCCATCGGCGTGATGAAGTCGGGCAAGTGCCGCGAGACGGCGCTTACCATGCGCCGTGCGACAACGCCCGTGACCGTCGTTTGTTGTGTCACTGCCTGGCGCAAAATGCCGACTTCGCCGACCAAATCAGGCAGAATTTCCGGGAACGCCGCCTGCGCCTGATGATAGGCGAGCGCAACCTCCTCCGGCGCGCCAAAAGCCTCGACAACGAGATCAATCGGCCCGTATTGCAGATGCAGACGCTTTCCATCGCCCAGTAATGCGGCAACCGGGCCGCTCACGCAGCACCGCCCCAGCGATAATGCTTTGACTGCAACGGCCAGGGATTTTCCGGATGCGCGCCGACAACGCGGTTATGGGCATCCTCGATCACCGTATCCAGCCGGACGACATGATCCATATGGCCGCCGAGGGCCTGATAATCGTCGAGCCTCAGGGTAAACTCGATGGGGGCTACGATCGCCGGGGTCGGGACGGAGCCGAAGGAATTATCCGGCATCCGCGAAACATCGACCATGAAAGTGATGCCGCCGCCCGGCCAGATATAGGTCGGCGCCCCGCCGCTGGTGACATGGGTCAAAGCCGCCTTGACCGACCGCGTCAACTTGACCGGATTTTCCGTGACACCGGCCCTGAGCGACCCGCCGGCACCGCCGACGAACAGGACCGAGCACGAAGCCGGTTCGCAATTCTCCGCCACTCTTTCGACGGTGGCGGCGACCTCCGACGGCATCGCTGCGGCCACCGGGCGCAGCGCGTCGTCGAGCACGTAATAACCCGCCTGCTCGCCCGTGGTGCTGACCATCAGCAAGCGCAGCCCGGGCCATGCGACCTTAGGGTCGAATTCGCCCAGAATGCTCAGCGGATCCTCGATATTAGTGCCGCCCCAGCCGGTACCGGGATCGGCCACCTGAAAATAGCGGCCCAAGGTCGAGCGACGTCCCTTGACGTCGATGCCGCTGTCGCGGGTGCCGAGATAGCGCCCGGCCTTATGCTCGGTAAGCACGCCGGTGATGTGATCATCGACCACGACAACCTCGTCGACCAGGCCGAACCATTGCTTGGCGAACATGCCGATCGTGGCCGAACCACAACCAACCCGCATCCGCTCCTCAGCCACGCCATTCACGATCGGCGGGCGGTTTGCTTGCACCACGACGGAGGCGCCGCCATCGACCCCGAGCTCGGCTGCCTGTTTGTTGCACAGGCGCAGCATCAAGTCGCAGGTGACCTTGCCTTCGCGCTTGGAACCGCCGGTCAGATGATGGACGCCGCCAAGGGCGAGCATTTGCGAGCCGTATTCGCTGGTCGTGACATGGCCGACCGCCTCGCCCTCATACCGGACCACCGCCTGCTCGGGGCCGAGGAAACGGTCGGTATCGATTTTCACCTTCAGGCCGCAATAGCTGAAAATCCCCTCAGTGACGACCGTCACCATATCGACGCCGTCATGGGTGCTGGCGACAATGAAGGGGGCCGGTTTGTAGTCGGGATAGGTCGTGCTGGCGCCAACACCGGTGACAAAGGCGCCTGCCCCCGGCACCAACGCGCCATCCCATTCACGTTCGCCATCCAGGAAAGGAACCAGCTTGCCGTCCGCATCGCCCAGCGCCTGAACCAGCAGCAGCGGATCAACGCGCGTCAGAACACCAGCCACATTGGCGTATCGATCACACGCCCCCGCCCGGCCATCGCGGATGCGGCACAACACGGGACAGGCGTCGCAGGTGATGAGGTCGGTGTCGCTCAAGGCCCGGATCGATCCCGATTATTGTTTGTGTACGAACAAAAATCAGGGCTAGCGGCCGATCTGTCAATAGCGTAGTGCCGCCGGAGCCTGAGGCCCCGGCGGCTTACGGTTAACGGCTATTCGCGCCGTTCGTTATCCCAGTGCTTATCGCGAATGGCGTGATCGATTGCACCATGCGCGTTATCGACGTGGCCAATCGCGGCGTCGCGCCAGCCGAGGGCGGCGGGGTTGTCCTCGGGGAAGCTGAGATCACGATGCGCCGAGTCGATCAGATCACGGGCCTGATGCAGGCGTCCGCGCTGGTCGAGATGGGCGTCGACGGGGGGATGATAGTCGAGAGGCTTGCCGTCATCGATCGACGCGCGTTTGATCTCGCCAATCGCACGGTCAATTTCTTCGATCGCATGATACTGCTCGCGCGCCACGTTGTACTCGTCAGCATGATCGAGCAAAGCGCGAGCAGTCCGCAGATCCGATAGCGCGTGCAGATAATGCGGGTGTTCGGCGCGTACCGCTTGCGGTGCGGCGGCACAGCCGGCCAGGGCGGCGCTAAATGCCGCCAGACGAAGCACTCTGCCAAAATTATTTAAGCGATCCTGCAACATGGGTTCCCTCAATGTCAGTTGTTGGTAGTTCTCCGTTCTACGGCGGGTTTATGACTTTCATCACCGAGTAGTCCAGATTCTCACACTAGTTTCCTAAGAAGTCGCAGCAGCGTTTCTCGTTCCTTAGATCCGAGCGGCGCCAGCGTTTCCCGAGTGGCGGCAAGTGCCTGCGGGATCAACGCCTCGACAAGCTCCAGCCCCGCCTCGGTTAGCCGCAAGACTAGGCGACGGCGGTCGAGTGGCGATTCGGCGCGCCGGACCAGATCGCGTTCCATAAGGCGGCGCACCACGCCCTGCATCGTCGCGGCATCCATGGCAGTCAAACGGCCGAGATGATTCTGTGATGCCTGTTCGAGTTCGGAGAGCTTGACCAGCACCGCCCATTGTGTCGCGGTCAGATCGGCGATGTGAGCCTGGAAGATCGCGGCATGGCGTTGAAACGCGCGCCGCAGGATGAAGCCGACTTGCTCATCGAGTTGATAGGGTATGACGTCTTCTTCTATTTCCAACGGGACCGTCGCCACGCTTCCTCCCCTATCGTTGGTCAATACCATTGGTTCGTAATTTCCTTACCAAGGGCAAGATAAGATCGATTTTGCCTTTGCAGGCATCTTGTCCCATATTAGCAACAGCCACATAAATTTAGCGACGACTGAAAGGGAGACGCAGCCATGATCCGCACCGGCCAGCAATACCGGGATTCGATCCGCGATGGACGCAGGGTCTGGATCAATGGCGAGCGGGTGAAGGACGTCACCAGCCATCCCATGTTCAAGCCGCTGGTCGATATCCGCGCGCGCATCTACGACATGCAGCACGAGGAACAATATCGCGACATCATGAGCTATCAGGATGAGAGCGGCGAACGTCACGCCGTCGGGCTGAAGCTGCCCTATACGCAGGATGACTGGCACGCCAAGCGCCGGGCGACCGATGCGCTGATGGACGATATCGGCGGCGTGGTGACACGGGTGGGAGATGAGACAGCCGGCGAGATGTGGTCGCTGTTCGACGGCCAGGACGTGCTGAACGAAGTCAACCCGATGTTCTCCGACAACATCAAGCGTCACATCGATACCGTTATCCGCGACGATCCGTTCCATGTCTCGGCCAATACCGATCCGAAGGGTGATCGCTCTAAGCGACCGCAGGATCAGGACCCGGACATGCTGCTGCATGTCGTCCGCGAGACGGATACCGGCATCATCGTACGCGGCGCCAAATATGAGACGGCTGCGGCCTATGCCAACCAGGCCTTCACCAAGCCGACGATCGCGAACTGGGGTGATGCGGCCTTGTCGGATTATGCCGTCGGCTTCATCTCGGATTTCTCTGCCCCCAATCTGAAATTCATTTGCCGAACCGGCTTTGCCGGGCGGGCGCCGATCGAGGATTACCCGCTGGCAAACCGCTTCGATGAGGTCGACGCGCTGGTGATTTTCGACGACGTGCTGATTCCTTGGGAAAACGTGCTGTTCTATCGCCATACCAAGGCGACCAGCTTCATCCGCGCAACCTTGCACCGCTACAGCGCCTTCGCCTTCGTGCAGCGCAATCTGAAGATGGCCGACATGATGATCGGCACCGCCTTGTTCAACGCGCGGCAGACCGGTCTCGACAAGCAACAGGCCGTGCAGGAAAAACTTGCTCAACTCGCCTGCTACCGCGAAGGCATCAACGCCCATCTGACAGCGGCGATCGCCATGGCCGAGCCGAGCCCAGCCGGGCTGCTGATGCCCAATCAGTCTTTGCTTTATACCGGCCGCGTCTTCGCCTGCTCGCAACTGCATGAGATGATGCATCTCGCCCGCGAACTCTGCGGCGGCCAGATCTGCGTGACGCCCGATGCGGCCACGTTCCGCGACCCTGAGACGGCGCCATGGCTGGAAAAATTCTACTCGGTCAACGACCAGTGGCAGGCCGAGGATCGCCGCAAACTGCTGGCATTTGGCCGTGATCTGCTGAATTCCGACTATGCCGGGCATCGCTTGAGCTTTCAGCTGTTTGCCCAGGCCCCGCCCTTTGCTCATCTGGCGGCCGTCTATCGCAATTTCGACTGGGAGGGACCGTTGAACTTTGTTCACAAGGCCGCAGGACTATCCGATCGCGTTCTGGGTACCGCACAGAGCACCGGCTCATTCGATCGCCCGACACCAGCAAGGGCAGCGGAGTAGCCATGGCTCACCGGCGCCTACGCACATTCAACACGCGCGATACCTATCCCGAGCAGAAGCTCGACAACGACCTGGCGCAGGCGGTGATCGCCGGTAAGACGATTTACCTGCGCGGGCAGGTCGCGCAGGATTTGGACAGCCGAGAGAATATCGGCGTCGGCGACCCGACCGCCCAGGCAGAAGCGGTGATGGCCAATATCGATTTGCTGTTGCGCGAATGCGGCTCGGAACTCGGCCATATCTGCAAGGTCACCATCTACCTGACCGACATCCGCTATCGCGAGCCGGTTTACCGCGTGGCCGGCCGTTGGCTGAAGGGTGTTTTCCCGGTCTTCACCGGTCTGGTCGTGGTCGCGTTGGCGCGACCCGAATGGTTGGTCGAAATCGATATCGTTGCGGTCATTCCCGACTGACCGGACGAGCGCCGCCAAACACCCTGCCAGGCATAAACAAAATTACCTATTCACTTTTGCCTAAAGAGTGATATGGTCGGGGCATCATGTTCGATAGCCCCAGATCACAAATGACCACAGACGACAGTGGTAACGCAGTCGCGTTTGGCCCTGCATGGACCTATATCGACCGCGTGCATTTCCCCGAACAGTCAAAACTGAGCGTCAATACCCTCGTCACAACCGATCGCCACTATCGGTTGGCGAGTGCTGCCTGGCGAATCGAGAGCCCGAATGAAGATCAACTCTTGCTCAAGGCCCTCAGTCAGATCATTGCCTTGCATACCTACGCGCTCGAGCAGGGGCCAGATGGCGATTGCCACTGGAGCAAAGAGATGCTCGTCAATCTCGGCATCATACAGATCCACCTCGAAACACTGCGTCGGCCGTTTAGCGAGTTGATGGTCATCCTGACCTCCGAGCGGCGCGATTCGACGGTCGTACAGATCATCAGTCGCGGCGTGTTGCTGGAGGTTCTACGCCCGCCGCTGGTGACCAGCCCGCGTTGGTCGCCACAGCAGCCTGCACAAAAAGCGGCAATGGCTGATCAAAGAACGATACCGTGGGGATCACCCCGGTAGGCCGGGACTACCGCACTAAGATATTCCCGGTAGCTATTCCAAAAAGCCTATAGCCTTCCACATAAAATGCGCCACACTCGTGTGATTGCTATGCGCGATAGATCGAGCGTTTACCGTGGCCGATGATCTTTCCGAGGATGATGAACTTGGGCCGGCTTGGATGTATGTCGACCGGGTTCATTTTCCTGAGCAATTGAAGCTCAAGGTCAACACGCTGCTGCCGAATGATCGGCGGTATCGACTGGCGAGTGCTGCCTGGAGGATCGAAGCCCCGAACCAGCATGCGCTCATCCTGAAGGCGCTTGCCAGCATCATTCCGATGCACACCCGTATGCTGATGCAGGGACCGCACGGGTCCTATGAATGGACCAAGGAGATGCTGGTCAATCTCGCGATCTTCCAGCACTACCTGGAAACGCTGCACCGCCCGTTTGAAGATTTGATGGTCATTCTAAGCGCTGAACGGCGCGACGTGAATGTCGTCCAGATCGTCAGCCACGGCGTGCTGCTGGAAGTCTTGCGCCCGCCCCTCATGCATCCCGTCTAATCGCCTGATCGACGTCGCGGGGCAATCCTCCGGTCGGCTCAAAGATCCCCCGGCACGCCGTAGGACGGAGCGCCGCCTGGATTAAGCGCACGGGTGACATAGGCGTCCGCTTGAGGCCGCCAAACCTGCCACAGCCGGGCCAATTCCTCGATCGGTTCGTCGTGCCAATCAACTCGCAAATCGGCAACAGCCCAGGAAACTTTATCGACAATCAGCAGCCCGGCCGACCGGATCGGCCCGGCCTCGCCCCCTGCCGCCAGGCCAGCCTGCATCGACCGGACGATGCGATCGCCAATATCCTGCCCTGGCGTGGCGTGAAATTCCGCCACGATCGAGGCCGGCACGCCATCATGCTTCAGCAAATTGCCGGCTGAGACCACGTCCTGGTCCCTGGCTATGGCGTAGACGCCAAGCGATCCACTGCCGGAAAACGCAGCGGTCTGCCCCTGCGTATCGACCAACGCAAGCTGACGGTACTCGATATCCGGCGCCGTCCGTCGCAATTCGTCCAAAGCCTCGGCAGCGGACGCCCCGCCCGCCAGCAAGTCCAGCCCACGCGGCCCCAGGCGAGGATCCGTGATATTCTGCGTCGACACCGCCCCCACACCCGCCCGCGCAAAAGCGCAGCGCGCCGCGACGGCTGGAGAGGAGGAGGCGACAGCGATGGCAAACCGCCCGGTCGACGCGCAGCGCGCCGCGATCGAAAATGTCATGGCGGCCAATATCCTCCAGTTACGCGAGGGTTTGAGAGAGACGCTAAGGTTTAAGCCTGCCTTAGCAAAGCAGCAAGCGACACGTCGCCCCGGCATAGCCCATGCATGCCACCGACATGGGCTTGCTCTGGCGCGACGCCCGTATTAAGAAAAACTCCTTAGAAGCAGCTCGGCCTCAAGATTTTCGAAGCAAGGATCCACAGTGGCCGAACGGCAGATACGGTTCAGCTTGAAGCAGATCGAATATTTCGTCGCAACGGCCGAATGCGGCAGCATCACGGCCGCCTCGGCGCGCATGCATATTTCCCAACCATCCATCTCGGCTGCGATTTCCGGGCTCGAACAGGAATTCGGCATCCAGCTCTTCATTCGCCACCACGCCCAGGGCCTGTCGATGACGCCTCAGGGCCAACGATTGTTGCGCGAGGCCAAGGTGCTGCTGGGTCAGGCAGATGATCTGCAGGCCGCAGCGGCGGAAATTTCCAGCCGCATCGGAGGACAGCTCGATATCGGATGTTTTCTGACGCTCTATCCGCTTCTAGTGCCGGAACTGCTGCAGGCGTTCAAGCAGCGCCATGAAACCGCCCGGATCGATGCGGTGGCGGACGATCATGCGGGACTGATCGGGCGGCTGCGGCGCGGGGAAATATCCTTGGCCCTGCTCTACGATCTTGACCTGCCGGCCGATGTCGAATTTCAGCGCATGGCCGCAGTGCCGGCCTTCGCCTTTGTCGCCGCCGACCATCCGCTCGCCGGGCGCGGTGAAATCCACCTCTGCGAGCTGATCGACGAGCCTTATCTGCTGATGGACCTTCCGGTCAGCCGTGATTATTTCCTGTCGCTGTTCCACCAGGTCGGCCTGACGCCGCAGATCGCCGGGCGGTTCGGCCATATCGACGTGATCCGCAGTCTGGTTGCGCGCGGTGCGGGCTATGCGCTGGCCAATGCCCAGCCCCGCAACCGCTCCTCGCTCGATGGTCACGCGCTCAGCTATCTGAAGCTGAAAGACGATCTGCGTCCACTGCATCACGGGATCGCGGTCATGGCCGATATGCGGCGCACCCGCACGGCCGACGCGTTCCTAGCCCTGGCGCGCGAAACCCTGCTAGACCAGCCCCTGCCCGGCACCATTGCATGAGAACCACGGCCATGAAGATTGCAAGAGACGGCGTATGTCCAAACAAATAAGCCTGCTTCAACGCTGCCTGACACCCAAGGCGGAGATTCCGCCGGCGTGGCGAATTGGCGCCGGGATGACGGTGTGGCTGCTTGTCCTGGCGATTTGGGGGATCGGCAGTTACGGCCATTATCTGCCGTCGATTTTCATGCCGACGCCGGGGGCTGTCATTGGCGAGGCGGTGACGCTGACCGGAAACGGCACGTTGCTGACCGATATCTGGGTCAGCGCCGAGGTGGTGCTGGTGGGATTCTTCCTGTCCTCGCTCTTCGCCATCCCGCTCGGCCTGCTGATGGGCAGTTTCCGGATTGTCCAGGCGGCCTTGGAGCCGCTGGTGAATTTCATTCGCTATCTGCCGGTCACATCATTCGTGCCGCTCTTCATCCTTTGGATCGGCATCGATGCCGAAAGCCGGATCGCGGTGATCATTTTCGGCACTTTCTTCCAACAGATCGTGATGATCGCCGACGGCGTGAACGCGGTGCCGGAGGATTTGCTCAATGCCTCCTACACACTCGGCGCCTCGCGCCGCGACGTGCTGTTTCACGTGCTAGCGCCGGCCGCGTGGCCGAGCATCCTGAACACGCTGCGCGTCACCATGGGCTGGGCCTGGACCTATCTGGTCGCGGCCGAGCTAGTCGCCTCATCGAGCGGGCTCGGGCATCTCAGCATCATCGCGATGCGTGGGTTTCAGGTGGATAAAATCTTCCTCGCGATCGCCATTATCGGCCTGCTTGGGTTGATCACCGACCGCGCCTTCGCCCTGGCGCGTCGCCGCTTTGCCGCCTGGGCGCAATAATGACGGACCAGGCAAAACTTCAAGTCGACTCTGTCAGCCTGCGCTATGGCGGCGGCAAGCAGGCGGAGGTCACCGCCTTGGACGGCGTGTCTCTGAAAGTAGCGGACAAGGAATTCGCCGTCATTGTCGGCCCGTCCGGCTGT
>CAIZEE010000609.1 GCA_903931835.1 uncultured Elstera sp. | reverse complement strand
CGTGGGCGGCACCGCGTCGCAGGGCTTGTTCCAGCCCAAGGGCAACATCGCCTTCGGCCCCTGGTTCGACACCGAGTTCTATATCAGTGCCGGCAAAGGGTTTCATTCCGACGATATCAGGGGCGTGCTGGGCAGCGTGCCGCTGGAAGGAACGCAATTATCGGTCGGCCGCGTGCCGTTGATGGCCCGGACGACCGGGGAAGAAGTGGGATTTCGTAACCGCTCGATCCCCAATCTCGACATCCAGTTCGCCGCCTTCCGCCAGGATTTCAGCTCTGAGCTGATTTATGACCAGGATGCCGGGCAGGATCAGGCGACCGCACCCAGTAGGCGACAGGGTTTTGAACTGTCGGCGCAATATCATCCAGCGCCGTGGATTGAGTTCAGCACCGATATCGCCGCGACGCATGCGCGGTATTTCAAGAACACCGCAACGCTGGCGGATTTTTATGGCATTGCCGGCGGTACCTTCATCGCCAATGCGCCAGACTATATCGGCTCCTTCGGCCTGCTGGTCGATCATCTGGGCCCGTGGTTTGGCGGGGTAGAGGAACGCATGCTCGGCCCCTATCCGCTGACCGACGGGCCGAGCAGCCCTAGAGCGGCGGGATACAAGGAAACCAATCTCGACATCGGCTACCGCATCACCGGATCGTGTACCGCCAAGCTCGCCCTCTATAATCTGTTGAACACCAAGGCCTATTCGGCAGAATATTATTACGCGACCACCATCACGCCGCAGGAGGTCGCGAGCGACGGCACAACCGGCGTCAGCGATTATCAGGTCCATCCGCTGGAGCCGCTATCGGCACGGTTCACCGTTAGCGTTATATTCTGATGATCGCGTCAGGTGAGAAAGATGGCAGGCGGCAAAGCGAGAGTTCTGTGGATTTTAGGCGGCCTGGTCGCCGCCAATGCGCTGAGCTGGGCCTGGGCGCTGATCGCTTTTCACGATTATCCGATCCTGCTCGGCATGGCGCTGCTCGCCTATAGTTTCGGGCTGAAACACGCGGTCGATGCCGATCACATCGCGGCGATCGACAATGTGACGCGAAAGCTGATGAACGAGGGCAGTCGCGCCGATACGGTCGGGCTGTTCTTCTCGCTCGGCCATTCCTCGGTCGTGATCGCCGCCTCAATCGGCGTCGCGGTCGCGGCATCGAGCCTGCAATCGCGCTTCGAGGCGTTTCGGCAAGTCGGGTCGCTGATCGGCACCTCTGTGTCGGTGGGATTCCTGCTGATCATCGCCGCGATCAATCTGGGCGTGCTGCGCAGCGTGTGGCGCGCGTTTGAGCGCGTGCGGCGCGGCGGGCTGGTCTCAGACGATGATTACGATCTGCTGCTGAATAACCGGGGGTTTCTCACCCGCATTCTGCGCCCCGTGATGCGCATGGTATCGAAGCCCTGGCATCTCTATCCGCTGGGCTTCGCCTTCGGCCTCGGCTTCGACACCGCGACCGAGATCAGCCTGCTCGGGCTATCGGCGGCACAGGCGGCACAAGGGCTTGAAATCTGGTCGATCCTGGTCTTCCCGGTGCTGTTCGCCGCCGGCATGGCGCTGGTCGATACGGCCGACAGCATCCTGATGGTCGCCGCCTATGGCTGGGCCTTCGTCAATCCGCTGCGCAAGCTCTACTACAATCTGACGATCACAGCGGTGTCGGTGCTGGTGGCCCTCATCGTCGGCGGGATCGAGGCGTTGGGGCTGGTGCAGGACCGCATCGGCAATGACGGCGCCTTCTGGCAGGCGATCGAGGCGCTCAACCGCAATTTCGGCAGCATCGGTTATCTGATTATTGCGCTGTTTGTCGTGAGTTGGGTCGCCTCAATGGCGTTCTATCGCTGGCGCGGGTATCGCCAGGCGGAGCTGCCCTGATCTTCCCCTCTCTGCCAATAGGGCTTCCGATGCCGTTGTACACATATGTCACGACCTACAAAGGGGCTACCCACATAGCGCAGGGACGGCATAGCAATTTCAAAGGATTTGCGACTTGGATTAAAGATATTCCTGCCACAGCACTTCCTGGTTTGACACCCGCTCTCCGTAACGAACTAAACCCCTACAGAGGGGATTTCGACCCCGTCCCGAACCAGGAGCGTGTTTGGCGCAAGTCGCTCATAATCGGCGGAAGCGAACTCACCGTGGTCGCGATCGAAACCAAGGGGTAACCAGCTTTAGGACTACTTCCCCTCTCTGCCCCGTTGGGCTATGTGATTCACACATTTAGACTCTGCATGAGAGCGCTTACGCCTCGCTTGGCGGCTTGGAAGTCGGTCCATCCGTTCAGCATGACGAGCGGTCCCGGTTTTCCGTAGTAGCCGGTCCAGCCT
>CAIZEE010000608.1 GCA_903931835.1 uncultured Elstera sp. | reverse complement strand
CCCTCAAATCAAACCACTATTAGCCAGCGTGCGGCGGCGTCAGCCGTGTCCTCCGGCTTGGTGTTGAAGGCGATCGTCGCGTTGGGCGCAGCTTTATGGATTGCGTTCACAACTGTCTCGAACAGCACCAGACTTCTCGGCGGAAGGCGGAGGCCACCGCCGATCACGACGCAGTCATAGGAGGCGCTCGCCAACTGTTTCTCCAGCACCGCACCTGCGGTTTCGTCAGGAGAAACCAAGCAGATGTCCGCGTCCCAGCCTTTTTCTTTAAGTTTCGCCACACCGATCGCGATCCCGGCGTTGATCTTCTCGGCGCTAAAGCCGGGCGGCAGAGCAGGATCGGAGAAGTCGACGGTTTCCGGTATTTGCCCAACCAACAATACGCGTGTCATGGCTTGCATCCTTAGGTGATGTGAAAGGTTTTCGGGACTGCAGCTACCAGGTGATGAGTGGTGTCTTGCGCGACCAGGTGGGATCGGTGAGCTGCTGCACAACGAAGTTCGCGACGTCGGCACGAGAGATTGCGCCGCCGTGAATGCCCGACAGATCGGTCACGGCCCGAATTTCCCCACGCGGCGGCTTGTTGTTCAGAAGGGTTGGCCGCACGATCGTCCAGTCTAGACCGCTCGCTTTGATGACCGCCTCCTGGCGATCCTTGTCCTCGTAAACCCTGCCAAGCAACAGGGGCTGGAAAACATGGTCGTAGAAGAACCCGCCATGTCCCCTGCTGTCGCCAGCGCCCATTCCCGTAATGCACACCAACCGTTCGACTCCCTGTCGTTTCATGACGCCGACCAAGGCTTTGGTGGCCGTCGACAGAAGGGTCACCTCGCGAAACGGGCTCATCGGCGTTCCCAGCGAACTGATGACCGCATCGCATCCGGCGATGGCACGTGTGAGGGCGGTCTCGTCCCGGGCGTCACCTTCAACAAGCTCTGCTCCGGCGAGATCAGCCGCCTTGGTCCGCGAACGGACCAACGCGACTATGTGGTGCCCCTGTTTTATAGCGCTTTCGACGATCAGTCGGCCTGTGGGGCCGGTTGCTCCTAACATCAAGATTTTCATCATGCACTCCTATCGCTTTAGGTGGGTATTGAAAGCTTGGTGGCATTGTTCTTCGGAGATCGGCGGCAGTCGCCCATCTCTGGGACGGGATTGGGCTTCAGCTCAGTTCTTCCATTGGGCGGCGGCGTCGCTGGCGAAGCTTCGATACGAGCGGGGTGCCCGGCCGAGAAGTTTCGTGAGATTTTCGATGTCGCTCGGGGTCGCGATTGCGCCTTCCGTCTGATAACGGCTGAACATCAGGCGGAGATCAAGGGCATGCCAGGCTGGCAGCATGGATCTCAATCGCTGTTCCATAATGACCAGATCGTCTCCGCCGTAGCGGATGGCACGTCCAAGTTCTTCGCTCCAGATCGCGGCAAGGTCCGCACCCGTCAGACTGTCCGGCCCCACGAGGGCATAGATTTCACGTCCAAGCGGTGTGGCCGCCTCGTCGCGGCGAATCAGCTCTATCGCTGCGGCTTCACCGATGTCGCGGATATCAACCATCGAGATACCTTTGGAACCCACAGGCGCTCCGTAAACGCCGACATTCATAAGAACGTCCTTCTGGCGAAGGTCGTTCTGGATGAAGTAGGTCGGACGCAAGATCGTTGCGGGAAGATCAAGCGCTTCGATCATTCGCTCGACGGTGTATTTGCCTGCGAAGTGCGGCACATCTGCATAAGCCTCGCCGCCGAATACCGATAGGTACACGATACCTTTGACGCCTGCCTCACGTGCGACCGACAGAGCTAGCATCGCCTGGTTCAGTTCGTCGGACGCATTGGGAGCCAGCAGGAATAGCGTGCTGACACCAACAAGTGCCGCTCTCAAGGAATCGGGATCCCCAAGGTCGCCGCGAACTGCCGTCACACCATCGGGGAACTGGGCGGTGTCGGGCGAGCGGGTCAGAGCGCGGACATCGTCGCGCCCCGTCAGATGAGCGAGTACCTGCGAACCGATGGTGCCTGTGCTCCCCGTGACGAGAATGGACATTTGAAAGCTCCTGATTTCTGTTGCGACAGACCGTCTGTCTTGAAAACAAAAATAGCCGTTTCATTTTCATTCGTAAGACACCAAGATCGGAACTCGTTGTCTTGATAATGGAACAGTCTGATGGATCTGGACGCTCTCTCGGATTTTAACCTCGTTGCCACCCACGGTGGTTTCGGGCGCGCCAGCCGTGCTGCGGGCCGCTCAAAGGCGACACTGTCGCGTAAGGTCACGGATCTGGAGCAGCGCCTCGGCGTGAGGCTCATCGATCGCGGTTCCCGCAGTCTGCGACTGACGGACGAAGGACGGCTTCTCCACCAGAACACCGTCGGATTGCTGTCACAAATTATTGAGGTCGGCGAGGCGGTCGTCCTTGGTTCAGCGACGCCGCGTGGCCGCCTGCGTATCAGTTCGCCAATCGTGTTCGCTCACGTGGCGCTGCCGCGGATCGCCGCACGTTTTGCGGCGGCGTATCCGGACGTCCAATTGGAGATTGTCGCAGAGGACCGTAAGGTTGATCCGGTTGAGGACGGTTACGATCTGATCATCCGGATCGACCCCGCTGCGGACGAACGCCTTGTCGGACGACGCTTCCTCAATGACGAACGTCTGATCGTTGCTCCTCCGGATATGGCACGGCCGAAGTCTGGGCCGATCGGTAGCGAAAACGTCGTGGACGCCGTTCTGTTGACCGCGACACCGCCTGGTGTCGAATGGCAGGTAATGGCGGGTAAGGAAGCCAGTGTCCTCCTTACGCCGC
The DNA here is from genome assembly GCA_903931835.1 of uncultured Elstera sp. Classification (GTDB taxonomy): domain Bacteria; phylum Pseudomonadota; class Alphaproteobacteria; order Elsterales; family Elsteraceae; genus CAIZEE01. The sequence continues at coordinate 4,383 of CAIZEE010000608.1, read as the reverse complement.
GACCTGTCCTTCGCTTCTCGTCCCTGCTGATGGTCCGCGACGCCGTCCTCGCTGGAGCGGGAGCCGCGCTATTGCCGAAACTTCTTGTTGCGGACGACATAGCCGCTGGTCGGCTTGCCTATTGGGGCACGCATGCCGGCCCTCCCGTCGAAATATGGGCTCTCCAGAGCTCCCGCCGTCTCGTGGGGGCCAAGGTCCGGGCGTTCCTTGGCGTGGTTGAAACGGCATTTCCCGACAAGGCATTCGTTCCGCCAGAGTGATGGAGGAAAGGGGCCGTAACGTGAGAAATGGGGACAAGGGCTTCCGCGAGGCTCAACTCCCATTGCAAAACATAAAATGAGAATTCGGCAAAATATACTGAGAAAATCGATGGTTTGCGCCGTGTAACCTGAAAAATTCCGCCATGCTGGGACCCGATGTTTCCATCATGCCAGCTGATTGATTGTCTCGAGCTTCATTTCAAGGGATGTTCCGGGGAATTGTTCAGATACGTCGCCGGGCGTGTCAGTTTTCACGAAGCCCATCAGCAACATATCGATCCGTTCGCCATTAGTTGAAAGAGGCAGATTGAGCCATTCGACTTTGCTCCACGTCTTTCCGGGCACCCAAAATCGATTGTGGCCGACGACGGGTGCTCGGGTCTCGACTGCGGAGGACATCATGGTCACGACATCGTGCAAATTTTTCGGATATAGATCATCGTCTACCCACCGCCCGGTAATGTCATTCCCTCTCAAATCAACGACCTTTGTCCCAATCAAGCGGTAGCGAAACGCAGCCGGGTTGCCAACGACGTCGATTAAACAAAGGTAGGGCAGCAAGGTCGGTATTTCGCACGGGTCAATATCTGCCCGCGCCGGCAGTTTTCGGTTTGCAGCCTTCAACCTCCAATAAGCATAAAGCTCTCGGAGTTGCGCGCTCCGGATGGTTGAAGCCGCGACTGTAGAGATGGTCGACTGCATCCAATATCTGCATGGCAACAGGTTAGAGACCAACCTTAACCCTCCCTAGAGATTAATGGCCGCGTACCTTAAACCGATCAGCCTCCGCCGAACCGGGTGCGGTTCAATCCGTATTGATCCCCCGGAGCAACCCAATGCCGAGTTTGATCAAATGAGGCGCAACACGGTATTCCGGGCTTTCCCGACCGGTCGGCTCGACAAACATGCTGTGATGCTCGCCTTTGATTTCCTGAGGACTGTAACCCATCATGGCCAAGAAGTTTTCATTGGCAGCCATGATCGCTCCATCGAGCGCAAATTCGATCACTGCCGTCGACCTGGCGATGACATCGAGTCGAATGGCTGCGCCAAAACTCATTGGAATCATCACGTTATATCCTCTTTCGATCGGACTTCAGCTGACGTCGTCAATTCCCACTAAGATCATGAGATGGGCACAACAGTGGGCGGAGGGTTGTCAGGACGGGCGAAATAGAAACCCTGCGCAAGGTCAGCACCATTAGCGCGAACCCAGTCCCATTCGGCTTTAGTTTGAATGCCTTCGGTGATCGTCTTAATTGACGCCTTGCGAGCAAACTCGAGCAAACCGCGAACGATCCCGGCCTTATACGGATCGTTATCGATCCCCCGGATCAACGCCATGTCGAGCTTGATGAAATCAGGACGCAATGCATCAAGTAGCTGCAACGAAGAGTATCCTGCGCCAAAATCATCGATTGCGACCTGGAAACCAGCGGCACGATAGACAGTCAGAATGTCCCTCAGTCGCACGTCGTCGACCTGCTCGGTTTCGATGACCTCAAATATGACAAGCCTTGGGTCGATACCGAGCTCTCGGATAGCAGAGACGGTCGAGTGAAGGCAGGTCACGGGATCATAGATCGAAGTTGGCGTGAAATTGATCGTAGCCGGAACCTTCAATTCGTACTCAACGATCGAGGTGGCGGCCTTTCGTCGCGCCGCGAGATCAAGTTGGAAAAGCAAGCCGCTTTGTTTTGCTGCCTTAAACAACTCCGTCGGGCCTATTAAACCTCCCTCCGTTGATCGCCCGCGCAGCAAGCACTCATAGCCAAAAATGTGCGATGGGTTCTGAACTTCGACAATTGGCTGGAAATGTATCTCAAAGCGATGTTCCGCCAATAGATCGGATATCCAGCGAGATTGATGCATACGGATAAGCTGATCGAGAGGTGCGACACGGGGGAAGTCGGCGAAGCCAAGTTCTCTTCCTGCAGGCATCAATAATGCCTTAGTCGCATCGCGCTCCTCAGGCAGTAACGTTGAGGCGAGCATCGCGAGCGCGCCTTCCATGCGATCAGCCGGAACATCGCAGCGGAGGGCGTTAGATTCCGGCTCCATTACTTCAATTTGCAGGTTGTTTGCCGCCTTGAGAATTTTACCCAACACGCTTGGCGTCGCGGGCCAAAGGTATAGAGAGCCGTGCATTGGCAACGCAGGAATTGTTTCGCATGCCGAACACCCTTTCATTTGAATGTTATCCTGCGGTTAGAATCTCTGCGATATGCCGAGATAGGGCTGAACCTGCCCGGCGGCAGTATTGAGACCAATATTGACACCAACATCGAACTGAAGATTTTCATGGACCAGCCACGACGCGGCCAGATCAAGAGTAAGTTTCGTGGGGGTTGCGCCGTCGTTGTCGACGTCGCTCCAGAATTCGACATAACCGGTCAGGTTATCGGCGAATAAGGGATGGTTGAGGTTGACGAGATTTTGATAATTGAGGTGCACGCCGTTGAGATTTCCGTTCTCAAGAACGTCGAGTTCGCTCGTTATCTGGAGCGTCCAATCGTCGGGCAGGGTTGCTGCGAAAGGAGCATACCAGCCGCCCTCCCAATGATGGTTGCCGATGCCATGAGTGCCCGTCGGCGCCTTCAAGTAAGGGACGACCGCCAGAGAATAATCGCCCCCCTCATTGCCCAGAAAATTATACTTCACGCGCGCGAAGACATCGCCAAATGCTACCGCTGAGCTATGCGTCCCAGCCATGCTTGATCGCTCGACAGTCACCGGCGCCACCGCGATTTCGAGATCCGCATTTTGCGTCAATCCGGCTTTCAGGGTCGGAGCAAATAAAGCCAGGGTTGAGGCAGTCGTTCTGGCGGATCCATCATGATTGTATGACCAGTTGATCGCGTCAGCCTCATACTGAAAATGACCCGCATCAACGGTGGTTGGCCAATCCGACTTCGTGGGGCGATCGGTCCCGAACGTCCGCATCTGGTCGTCCGGAACAGGATTGAACAAGGTATAGGCGGATTTGTCCGCGAACGGCCCATCGTCTGCGAAAGCTGGCGTTGCAAGCAGGGCGAATGACGCGGCGGCGCACGTGCTCTTGCGCATAATTCGGCTATTGACCTAGGCCGCGTTCAGCGCTGATAGGAACTTACTCACTTCGCCGCGGAGCGTTTCTGCTTGGCGCGCGACTTCTTGCGATACCGTAAGCACGGAATCCGCAGCCATGCCGGTGTTGCTGGCGGCCTCCGCGACGCCAGAAATATTGCGCGCGATTTCTTGCGTTCCCACCGCTGCCTGCTGCACGTTGCTAGAAATCTCACCGGTTGCTGCGATTTGCTCCTGAACCGCTGCGGCGACGATGGTTGCTACGTTGCTGATATTGCCAATCGAAGAACCAATGCCTTTAATGGCGTCCACCGTAGTCGTTGTTGCATGTTGGATGCCGGCAACTTGGGCAGCGATTTCTTCGGTTGCCTTGGCGGTCTGATTGGCCAGGGATTTGACCTCGCTGGCGACAACGGCAAAGCCCTTTCCGGCATCGCCGGCACGTGCCGCTTCGATAGTCGCATTCAAAGCAAGCAGGTTGGTCTGCGCTGCAATTTGCTGAATAAGCTGGACAACGGAGCCGATTTTTTGAGCATCACGTGCGAGCCCATCGACCGTCTCACTGGTGCGGCCGGCTTCATGCACTGCCTCGCTCGCCATTTGTGAGGCGGTGTTGACCTGTCGGCCGATTTCGTCGCTCGAAGCAGCCATCTCCTCGGTGGCTCCAGCGACTGCCTGCACGTTTGACGACGCTTGTTCGGTGGCAGCGGCGACGACCGTGCTCTGATTGTGCGTTTGCTGAGCCGATGCGCTCATGGTCGACGCATTCGATTGCAGTTCAGTTGCGGATGAGGCAAGGCCGGTTACGGCAACTTTGATCATCCCTTCAAATTCTCGGACGAGCTGAGCTACTGTCTCCCCTCGGCGCGCCTTCGCTTCGGCTTCGGCACGTTGTGCCGCTTCTAGTTCGCGAGCCTTCGATAGCCCTTCACGGAGTATGACGAAGGTGCGTGCCAAGCTGCCAATTTCATCCTCGCGATCGCCGCCGGCGACATTGGCAGAAAGGTCGCCTTCGGCGAGTTTGGCAAGTCCCCCTTCAATTTCAACCAAAGGTTTG
>CAIZEE010000607.1 GCA_903931835.1 uncultured Elstera sp. | reverse complement strand
CCGGTGGTCCCGCGTGGAAGGGCCATCGCTCAACGGATAAAAGGTACTCTAGGGATAACAGGCTGATCTCCCCCAAGAGTCCACATCGACGGGGAGGTTTGGCACCTCGATGTCGGCTCATCACATCCTGGGGCTGGAGCAGGTCCCAAGGGTTCGGCTGTTCGCCGATTAAAGTGGTACGTGAGCTGGGTTTAGAACGTCGTGAGACAGTTCGGTCCCTATCTGCCGTGGGTGTCGGAGACTTGAGAGGATTTGTCCCTAGTACGAGAGGACCGGGATGAACGCACCTCTGGTGTACCGGTTGTGGCGCCAGCCGCATCGCCGGGTAGCTATGTGCGGTCGGGATAACCGCTGAAAGCATCTAAGCGGGAAACCCCCCTCAAAACCAGGTCTCCCTGAAGAGCCGTGATAGACCATCACGTCGATAGGCCGGAAGTGGAAGTGTGGCAACATATGAAGCTAACCGGTACTAATCGCTCGTTCGGCTTGATCTTTAATCGTAGCCGGTAACGGCTACAACGTTCGCGCGCAGCGGCAAAATCCTGCTCGCAAACCAACGACCCAACACCAAAGAAATACGTCCAGCCTCAAACCTTACTTGCACTGTGAGCTTCGATGACCTGGTGGTTATAGCGAGGGCCCCCCACCCGATCCCATCCCGAACTCGGCCGTGAAAACCCTCAGCGCCAATGGTACTGCGTCTTAAGGCGCGGGAGAGTAGGTCGCTGCCAGGTCTTCGAAACTCAACAGCAACAGAACCTATCCACACCGACACAAACAACAGCCGCCAACAAAGGCGCGCACACCAATACCATCGCGGGGTGGAGCAGCCCGGTAGCTCGTCAGGCTCATAACCTGAAGGCCGCAGGTTCAAATCCTGCCCCCGCAACCAACTTAACTTGCTCAAGCAAAGCCGCCTCGCCAGAGGCGGCTTTCTTGTTTGCAGAACAGAGACTTAGGATGCCGGCCAAGTCGCCGCGCAACTCGATCGTCAGCACTCCGTCGAGCGGGATCAGGCGTACTTCCTGGATGAGCGATCGGACCAGATCGAAGGTTGCGAGGCGGGTCTCATCAGACTGTAGCGCCAGTTCAAGCTCGGCGACCCGGCGCCGATAGAGCTCCGGCAAGTTCGGATGAAGCCGCGGCGCGATCGGCTTGCTTGATGCCAGTTGGGCATCAAGTTCCTCACGCCGGCGCTCCAGTCGCTTACGTTCCGCATCCAATGAGCGCCAGTCGGCACCATCGCTGATAGCCACAGCCAGTCGAGTAATCTGGGTGTTGATGCGCTCAAGCTCCAGACGCGCGGCTTCCCGTGCGCCGGTTTGGTCAGCCAGCAGCCGGTTCGTCTCCGCCACGAATTCGTCGGCGAAGACCTTGAACAGAGTCGGGTCCATCAGGTGATGGCGCAAGCCATCCAGGATGATCGCGTCGAGACGGTCGACGCGAATGTTGAGACGATTGTCGCAGGTTCCCTTGTTACGCGCGGTCGAGCAGCCGAACTGGGTTTTGCTGATCTTCGAGTATCCGCCGCCACAGGCGCCACATTTTATGAGACCCGACAACATATGGCGGGGGCGCTGATGTTGCCAAAATTCATGGGGTTCATCTGAAATGCCGTGAGTTTTGATCCGGGTGCGCTGCCGGTCTTTGACCGAATCCCATAACTGCTGCTCGATGATCCGGAGGTCCGGCACATCATCGGGTACGAGATCCTCCGGCCGGTTCTGGCGTGCGACCCGCTTCCCGGTTGACGGGTCCTTAACATAGCGTTGCCGATTCCAAATCCGACGACCCACATAAAGCTCGTTGTTCAGGATGCCGGTGCCGCGCGCGCGATTGCCGTTTATCGTCGATTGTCCCCAATCTTCGCCACGTGGGCCAGGGACACCATCGCGGTTCAGCCCGGCGGCGATGCGCTTTGGGGAAAGGCCCGACGCGTACTCCATGAATATACGCCGCACGATCTCAGCCTCCGCTTGATTGATGCAGCGGCCTCCCCGGTCAATGTCGCCCTGTGTGCTAGTGCTAATGACGACGTGATAGCCATAGCAGTTGCCGCCGCCAGATCGCCCGGCACGCACCCGGCCTTCGAGGCCGCGTCGCGTCTTCTGCCCCAGCTCATCTAGATAGACGGAGTTCATGAGGCCCTTGAAGCCGACATGCATCTTGTCAATCTTGCCTTCCGATAGCGTTACGATCGCCACCTCGATGAAGGAGAGCTGATTATAGAGGCGAGCGGTGTGTTCTTGGTCGCGGCTCAAGCGATCCAACGCTTCGCATAGCAAGATATCAAATTGACGGTTCTTTGCCGCAGCGAGCAATTCCGTCAGGCCTGGGCGGTCCAGCGTTGCCCCCGACACCGCTCGGTCGTGGTACTCGCCGACGATTTCCCAGCCGCTTCGTTCGGCAAAGGCCCGACATTGCCTGAATTGGTCCTCGATCGATGCGTTGCTTTGCAAATCGCTGGAGAACCGCGCGTACAGGCCAACCTTTGGCCGGATCCTCAATCTGTCTTTTGCGTCTCTCATTGTCTTAGCGTTCTCGGTTCCGCTT
>CAIZEE010000606.1 GCA_903931835.1 uncultured Elstera sp. | reverse complement strand
GGCCTAAGCCCAGCAAGGCTTGTGGATGTCCGGGGTCGAGCGCCAGAATCTGGCGATAAAGCTGTGTCGCCTCCCCCTTGCGCTGGGCGACATGATGGCCGATCGCGGCCGCCAGCATGATCGCCTCAGGACTGGCGTTCATCGCGCTAGTCTGTTTTGTGGGCTGCGGCCGGTGTCCCCGGTGCGGGATCACCATCGACGATCTGTTCGCGGGTCGGCAGATCGTCGGCAGTCCAGCCGCCGCCCAGCGCCTCAATCAACGTCACGCTCGCAACCAGACGCTGTTCCTGTACCGAAAGTGCTGTTTCCTGGTTGGACAGCGAGGTTTGCTGTGCGGTTACGACAGCCGTGTACGCGACAGTTCCAGCCTTATACTGGTTCAATTCCAGCAGTTCCGCCTCCTTGGCATCAGCCACCGCCACCGCTTGCGCGTCGGCCTGCGCAGCCAGGATGCGCAGGGCGGAGAGTTCATCCTCAACCTGCTGGAAGGCGGTCAACGTCGTCTGACGGTATGTTGCCACTGATTGATCGAAATTGGCGCGCGCCTGATCGACCTCGCCGTTGCGCAATCCGCCATCGAATAAGGCCATGGAAGCGGAAGACCCGATCGCCCAAACCTGATTCGCCGCTTTAAAGATGCTGCCGAATGTATTGCCGCTGTAGGACAGTGAACCGGTCAGGCTGATCGTCGGGTAATAGGAGGCGATGGCGACACCGATAGCCGCATTGGTCGCAGCCATATTACGCTCCGCCGCCGCAATATCGGGCCGACGCTCCAGCAGGGTCGACGGCATGGATACCGGCACGACCGGCACATCCTGGGCGAAGGTGTGAGTGGGGATCGAAAAATCGCCCGGCGCCTTGCCGATCAGCACCGCGATGGCGTGCTCGTATTGTGCGCGCAGCAAACCCGCATTGATCGCCGACGCCAGAGTCGTTTCAAGCTGGGTCCGTGCGGTCATGACATCCGCCTTGGCCGCCGTGCCGCTGCGATACTGGTTTTCGGTGATGCGCAGCGAGACGCGGTAGCCCTCGGCCGCCGCATCGAGCAGGCGCTTCAATTCATCCTGGGCGCAGAGCTCAAAATAGTCGGTCGCGAGCGTCGCCTGGGCCGATAGCCGGGCCGAGGCAAGCGTGCCGGCGCTTGCCTGCGCGGAGGCGACATCCTCCTCAACCTGGCGTCTGATCTGTCCCCAGACATCGATTTCCCAACTGGCGCTGAGGCCAGGCGAATATGAGGTGTGGACCGAGCTACCGCTTGAAAAACCGCTTGATGTTGCGGCGGTCGTGCTGGTGGAGGTGGAGGTGGACGTAGCCGCACTGGTGGTGGAGGTAACTGCCGACGAACCGCCGCCCCCACTATTGCCCCGACGCACGCTGGCCGAACCATTCAGCGTCGGGAACCACCCTGCCCTTGCCTGCGCCACCAGCGCCTGCGCGCTGCGGAACGCCGCCTCGTCGGCGGCGAGGGTCTGGTTGGAGACGTTGACCTGTCGCTCCAACTGATCGAGCAGCGGATCATGATAGACCGACCACCAGGCCCCGCGATCGATATCCTCACGCGGCTGGCTGACTTTCCAGCCGGCATCTTCCTTGAACTTGGCCGACACGGGAGCCGTCGGCCGTTCATAATCGGGTCCAACCGTGCAGGCCGAGACGAGCAGCGTGGCGGCCACTAATGGCAAGGCCGATAACCGCAAAGAAATTCGTGTCATAACTGTGCCTCAAGATCGGGAGCCAGGGTGTTTCCCGTCATTCGCCTGCTCCCGGAGCGATGCCGAATATATTGGGCGAGCGAAAGCGGCGCCATTGCCGGCTGCTCCACTGCGCCATCGATTCAAAGCAGAGATAGATGACGGGGGTGGTGTAAAGCGTCAGCGCCTGGCTGAAGACCAGCCCGCCAACGATGGTGATGCCGAGGGGCTGACGCAACTCCGAGCCCTCACCCATCCCGATCGCGAGCGGTATCGCGCCAAACAGCGCCGCTGCCGTCGTCATCATGATGGGACGGAAACGCAGCAGACACGCCTTGAAGATCGCATCGCGCGGTGTCAGGCCCTCGGCACGCTCCGCCGCCAGCGCGAAATCGATCATCATGATGGCGTTCTTCTTGACGATCCCGATCAGCAGGATCACGCCGATCAGCGCAATGATGTTGAACTCGCTGCCGGTCAGCATGAGCGCCATCAGCGCACCCACCATGCCCGATGGCAGAGTTGAGAGGATCGTCAGCGGGTGAATATAGCTCTCATAGAGCACGCCCAGCACGATATAGACCGCGACCAGTGCGGCCAGAATAAGCAAGGGCTCGGAGGCGAGCGATGCCTGGAACGCCTGCGCCGTCCCCTGAAACGAGCCATGGATGGTCTGCGGCACGCCAATCTGGTTCATCACCTGGTTCACGATGACGACAGCATCGCTGAGCGATTTTCCCGGCGGCAGGTTGAATGAGATGGTCGTCGCAGCAAACAGGCCCTGATGGTTGATGGCGAGCGGCGTCGTGCCCGGCGCAAAATGGGTGAAGGCGGACAGCGGTACCATCGTCTCCGCTGCAGAACTGACCGCCGAGCCGGTCGAGGTGGCCGAACTGCTTTTGCCGACCGCAGCGATCGAGTTGGTCGCCTGATTGCGAACGGCATCGTTGGCGATGCTGGCGGCAGTGGTCGATGTGGCGGTCGAACTCGACCCGGCCGGCGTCGTGTTGGTCGTCCCGGCAACCGCGTTAGTCTGCTGGCTGCCCTTGATCAGCCCGGATGTGCTGACATAGATGTCCTGTAGCGTTTCCGGCGTCTGTCGGTATTCCGGCGCGACCTCCATGACCACGTGATACTGGTTGAGCGCGTTATAGATGGTCGAGACCTGGCGCTGACCGAAGGCGTCGTAAAGCGTGTTATCGATCTGGCTGACCGTCAGGCCGAGCTTGGACGCGGTCGCCCGATCGATCACGATATCGCTCTCAAGCCCCTTATCCTGCTGATCGGTATTGACATCCGCCAAGCCCGGCGTGTGCTGGAGTGCCGCAAGCACCTTGGGCGCCCAGGCCTGCAAATCCTGCAGATTGTCGCTTTGCAACGTGTATTGATATTGCGCCTGGGACGCTCGGCCACCAACGCGGATATCCTGGACCGCCTGCAGGAACATCGCAGCACCCGGCACCGTCGTCTGATGGGAGCGAATACGGGCGATCACCTGATCGGAACTAAGCTTCCGCTCAGCCAATGGCTTCAACGATACAAAGAGCTGGCCGCCGTTGGTTTGTCCGCCGCCAGTAAATCCAACGACGTTCTGCACCGCCGGATCGCGTTTCACGATGGCGAGAAACTCGTTCATCTTCGCTTGCATAAGTTGGAACGAGATATTCTGGTCGGCCTGCACAAAGCCGATCAGCCGGCCGGTGTCCTGCTGTGGAATGAACCCCTTGGGCAGTGCGACAAACAGCACCACCAACAAGACCAGTGTACCGATGAAAATCAGCAGCACGAGCCACCAGAGCTTGAGCGCCCAGCCGAGCGTCCGCTCATAGAAACGGTTCATGGCGGCAAACCCATGCTCGCTCATCCGATAGAGCCAGCCATGTGTCCGATCCTGATCCTGACGAAGCAGATAGGCGCACATCATCGGTGTGGTTGTCAGCGAGATGACCAGGGAAACCAAGACCGCCGCCGACAAGGTCACGGCGAACTCACGGAACATGCGACCCATAATGCCGCCCATCAGCAAAATCGGCACGAAAACCGCAACCAAAGACACGCTGATCGACAGAACGGTGAAGCCGACCTCACCCGCCCCGACGAGCGCCGCCTTCAACGGCTTCATCCCGGCCTCAAGATGGCGCGTGATGTTCTCCAGCACGACCACGGCGTCGTCGACGACGAAACCGGTCGCGACGGTGAGCGCCATCAGCGATAAATTATCGAGGCTATATCCCAGCAGATACATGATGCCGAACGTGCCAAGCAGTGAGACGGGAACCGCCACGCTCGGAATCATGGTCGCGCGCACATTACGCAGGAAGATGAACACCACCATGATCACAAGACCGATGGAGATCATCAGCGTGACCTGAACGTCGTGCAGCGACGCCCTGATCGTCGTGGTGCGATCAATGGCGTTAATCAGATTGATATCCGCAGGGATCGAGGCGGCGAGTTGCGGCAGCATGGCAACGACGCGATCGACCGTGGTGATGATATTGGCGCCGGGTTGGCGAAATACGATGACCAGGACGGATGGCTGACCGTTTGACAGACCCTGGTTGCGCAGATCCTCGACTGAATCGAGGACATCCGCGACATCGGCCAGACGCACCGCATTCTTATTCCGATAGGCGATGATCAGATTGCGGTATTGATCGGCGGTTCGCGCCTGATCATTGGTGTAGATCTGGAAATGCTGGGCGCCATCCTCGATCGAGCCCTTCGGGCTATTGGCGTTGGTCGCCGCCAAGGCGGCTCGCACGTCTTCCGGGCCGATTTTGTAGGAAAATAATGCGTGCGGATTCAATTCCACACGAACGGCAGGCAGCGAGCTTCCCGCCACAAGAACCTGCCCCACGCCGGAAATCTGGCTCATCGATTGCTGCAGAACCGTGGCGCCGGCATCATATAATTGCGCTTGGCTCAGCGTCTTCGACGTCATGGCCAGCACCATGATCGGTGCATCAGCCGGGTTGATCTTGCGATAGGTTGGGTTGCTGCGCAGGCTCGACGGCAGATCGGCACGCGCCGCGTTGATCGCGGCCTCGACATCGCGCGCAGCACCATCGATATCGCGATCGAGGCCGAATTGCAGCGTGATGCGCGACTGTCCGACCGAACTCTGGGAGGTCATCTCCGTTACATCAGCGATCTGGCCGAGATGGCGTTCGAGCGGCGTCGACACGCTGGTCGCTACAGTTTCCGGACTGGCGCCGGGCAAGCTTGCCTGAACCTGGATGGTCGGCAGATCGACCTGCGGCAGCGGCGACACCGGCAGCAGGAAGTACGATCCGAACCCTGCCATTGCCATGCCGATGGTCAGCAGCGTCGTCGCAACCGGACGCGAAATGAAGGTCGAGGAGATGTTCACGGGGGACGCTGCCGCCCTACTCGGCCGGTGCTGCCGGCGCGTCGTCGGCGAGATCGTCCCGCCTGAAACGCTGGGCGATGCGGTCGAAGGTCAGGTAGATCACCGGCGTCGTGAACAGCGTCAACACCTGGCTGACCAGCAAGCCGCCAACGATGGTGATGCCCAAGGGATGGCGCAGTTCCGATCCGGTCCCGCCACCCAGCATCAGCGGCAAAGCGCCGAACAAGGCCGCCATAGTCGTCATCAAGATCGGGCGGAAGCGCAGCAAACAGGCCTGATGGATCGCCGCACGCGGCTCCATCCCGTGGTTGCGTTCGGCATCCAGCGCGAAGTCGATCATCATGATCGCGTTCTTCTTGACGATGCCGATCAGCAGAATGATCCCGATGATGCCGATAATGCCGAGATCCTGACCGGCGATAATCAAGGCAAGCAAGGCGCCGATACCGGCTGACGGCAGGGTCGACAGGATCGTGACCGGATGCACGAAGCTCTCATAGAGCACGCCCAGCACGATATACATCGTGATGATGGCGGCCAGAATCAGCAGTAATTCGTTGCCGAGCGACGATTCGAAGGCCAGCGCCGCACCCTGAAAACTGGTGATGACGCTGACCGGCATGCCCATGTCATGCTCGACTTTCTTGATCTTGTCGACTGCAGCACCAAGCGAGATATCGGGCGCTAGATTGAACGAGATCGTAGCAGCCGGAAACTGACCGAGATGGCTGTTCACCAGCGAGATCGGCTGTTGTGAGTAGCTCGCGATCGTCGAAAGCGGCACCTGTCCTTGGCTCGACGAGGGCAGATAGATCTGATCGAGCGACAGGATCGAACTCTGAAAGGCCGGATCAGCCTCCAGGATCACGCGATACTGGTTCGACTCGGCAAAGATCGTCGAGACCTGGCGCTGGCCGAATGCGTCGTAGAGCGCGTTGTCGACGGTCGCCGCCGTGATGCCAAACCGCCCGGCTGTGTCGCGGTCGATCTGGATGAAGACGCCGAGCCCATGATCCTGCAGGCTGCTCGCCACATCCTCCAGCTCGTTGAGCTGCGATAATTGATCGACCAGCTTGGGCGTCCACTGGGCAAGCTCGGTCGGATTGGCATCCTCCAACACGAATTGATACTGGGTTCGGCTGACCGCCGCGTTGATCGTCAGGTCCTGGACCGGCTGCATATAAATAGAGATGCCGCCAACCGTTGAGGTTTCGCGTTGCAGGCGGCGGATGATCGCGCTGACATCGCTAGTACGATCTTCAACCGGCTTCAGGTCGATCAGAATGCGGCCTGCGTTCAGCGTGCTGTTGGCGCCATCGACGCCGATGAATGAGGACAGGCTGACGACATCAGGATCTTTCAGGATCGCAGCATCCATAGCTTGCTGCCGATCGGCCATGGCGCTGAAGGAAATCGACTGCGCCGCTTCGGTAATCGCCTGAATTTCGCCGGTGTCCTGCACCGGGAAGAAGCCCTTTGGGATAACCACATACAGCATCGCGGTCACAACGACGGTAGCGGTTGCGACGACCAGCGTCAGAAATTGGCGGTCCAGCACCCAATCAAGCGCCAGGCCATAATTATGGATAACGGCGTTGAATGCGTCCTCGGATTTCCGGGCGATCCAGCTCATCTGCGATTTGTCGTGGTGGCGCACCAATTTGGCGCACAGCATCGGCACAAGCGTCAGCGACACGACGGCGGAGATCAAGATGGTGACCGCCAGCGTCACCGCAAACTCGCGGAACAACCGCCCGACGACATCGGCCATGAATAAGAGCGGGATCAGGACGGCGATCAGCGAGACGGTCAGCGAAATAATCGTGAAGCCGATCTGCTTCGACCCCTTCAAGGCCGCCTCCAGCGGATCCTCTCCCTCCTCCACGTACCGGGCAATGTTCTCGATCATCACGATCGCGTCGTCGACGACGAAGCCGGTGGCGATCGTCAGCGCCATCAGCGACAAATTATTCAGGCTGAACCCTGCCAGATACATGAAGGCGAAGGTGCCAACCAACGACAGCGGCACCGACAGGCTGGGGATCAGGGTCGCGGGCACATTGCGCAGGAAGACGAATATCACGAGCACAACAAGGCCGACCGACAGCGCAAGCTCGAACTCGACATCCGCGACCGAGGCGCGGATGGTGACCGTGCGATCGGTCAGTTCCGTGACATCAAGGGCCGGCGGCAACGACGCCTTCAGTGACGGTAGCAAGGCCTTCACGCCATCGACGACCTGAATGACATTGGCGCCGGGCTGGCGCTGAATATTCAGGATCAGCGCCGGCGTTGTGTTCATCCAGGCGCCAAGCTTCACATTTTCCGCCGCGTCGACGACACGTGCGACGTCCGACAGATGGACGGGCGAGCCGTTCTTATAGGCAATCACCAGATTGTCGTATTGATGCGCGTCGGTCATCTGATCGTTGGCATTGATCGTAAAGGACCGCGCCGGGCCGTCAAAATTGCCCTTCGGGATATCGACATTGCTGTTCGAGATCGACGTGCGGAGATCGTCTATATTCAGCCCATAGGCAGCCAGTGCCTTCGGATTGGCCTGAATACGCACGGCCGGGCGCTGCCCGCCGCTGACAGTGACCAGCCCGACGCCCGGCAATTGCGACAGCTTCTGTGCCATCCGGTTATCGGCGAAGTCCTCAACCTGGGTCAGAGGCAGCGTCTTTGATGAAATGCCAAGAGTCAGAATCGGTGCGTCGGCCGGATTGACCTTGGCATAGATCGGCGGTGCCGGCAGATCGGATGGCAACAGATTTTGCGAGGCGTTGATCGCCGCCTGAACCTCCTGCTCCGCAATATCCAGGCTCAGCGACAAATCGAATTGCAGCGTAATGACAGAAGCGCCGGCCGAGCTGGTCGACGCCATCTGGGTCAGGCTCGGCATCTGGCCGAGATTGCGCTCGAGCGGAGCGGTTACAGAGCCGGTCATCACATCCGGGCTGGCGCCGGGATAGAGCGTCGTCACCTGAATGGTCGGATAATCCACCTGCGGCAACGCCGCCAAAGGCAGATAGCGGAACGCTACCGCACCAATCAGCAGCACGGCGACCATGAGCAGCGTGGTCGCAACCGGCCGGAGAATGAAGAGACGAGACGGATTCATCGCAGGCACTCGATCCCGGCCAGCGTCACTCGCCGCCCCGGTCGCGCTTTTTATGCTGGGGTTGCGTGCCATCTGTCGGGGCCGCCCCACCGGTCGGCGTCGCGTTCGGCAATATCACCTTGGCACCGTCACGCAGCTTGTCGGCGCCATCGACGACCACAATATCACCCGGATTGACGCCGGAAATGACCGCCACGTTAGTGGCATCGCCCGGCCCAAGCTTGATCACATGCGCGGTCACGGTCGCATCGGCGGCAACGACGTAAACATAGGTTCCCTGCGCGCCGCGCTGCACACTCGCCATCGGAATCAGCGTTGCATCATGCTGGGTGTCGACAAGCAGTTGCGCGTTCACGAATTGGTTGGGGAATAGCGAGTGATCGGCATTCTCAAACTGCGCTTTCATCTTCAACATGCCGGTCGTCGTATCGATCTGATTGTCGATCGTCGCCAGCGTACCGGTTGCAAGCTTGACGGCTCCTGACCGATCGAAGGCCGTGACCGGCAGGCTGGCGCCCGTTTGAACACGCTTCAACACGGGTGGCAGGCTATCTTCTGGAATGCTGAACAAAACCGTGATCGGCTCCAACTGCGTGACCACGACCAGACCATTGGCATCGCCGACCTGGACATAATTTCCCTGGTCGACCTGACGCAGGCCGACCTTGCCGGTAACCGGCGAAACGATATGGCAATAGGCCAAATTCAGCTGGGCGATATGAACGGCACCCTGGTCGTTTGCGACTGTTCCCTTGTACTGCTCAACCAATGCCCGCTGCGTGTCGAGCGTCTGCGACGCGATCGAATCCTGTGCGACCAGCGTCTCATAGCGTTTTAGATCGACCAGCGCGTTCGCCAGCAGCGCTTGATCATGAGCAAGCGTACCTTGCGCCTGATCGAGTGCAGCCTGATAAGGTCGGGGATCGATCTGGGCGAGGAAATCCCCGGCCTTGACCATCTGTCCTTCTTCGAACGCGACCTTTTGCAATTGGCCGTTGATCTGCGTCTTGACTGTCACTGTCGCGAGTGGGGTGACCGTTCCAAGCGCGTTGAGCGTCACCGGCATATCGCCCTTGACGGCTGTTGCCGTCACCACTGCCATGGGCCCGCCGAGGGCTGCCGGACCGCGCCGTCCGCCGCCTGCCGCAGGACCGCCGGGAGCGCCTGCTGGACCTTGGGCCGGCTGCGGTTGCTGGGCACGCCCGAGCCATAAATAGAGCCCCGCCCCGATCCCAAGAACCAGGATCAGGCCAATCCAGATCGGGCGTCTAGAACGCTTGGTCGAGCGCGAGGTCGAGCGGATTTCCGGGCCGCGGGGCATCGTGATGTTATTGTTCTGATCCATGTCGTCCTAACTAACTGCCCAAACCGACCAAGCGAGGATTGCTGCGACCGAAGTCGCCGCAAACTATCCTGAGGAATTGCGGCTATACAACGGCGCGGTCGGACCTCCGGCCACTGCCTCTAGAGTGGATTTCCCAGCATAGTACGTGACTACAGCAGTTTCCCGTCGCCGGGTACGAAGAAAATCCTGCTTCAGCTGTGCGGATTCGGCAGTGGCGCCTCGACTGACGCGGAAGCTGCGGCATCCGGCTGCACGCCATCGCCCACGGCCGTGAACACCGCCCAGAACAAAGGATGCGAGAACAGGATCGGCAAATCCTTGCCGGATCGGGCGATCATATCGGTTTGGGCGATACGCAGCGCATTGGCCGTGTCGATCCGTCGTGTCGCGAACTGCGTATAAAGCGTTTTCATCAACGCCACCGTCGATTGATCGGCCGCGAGCCAGTGGGAGACAAGCAACCCACGTGCACCGGCGATGAAAAACGCTTGCGCCAGACCCGAAAGGCTTTCCCCCGAACCGATTTCACCCTGGCTCGACGTGTTACAGGCGGACAAGACCACCAGATCGGCGTTGAGCTTTAACTTGAGAATGTCGCTCGTGTCGAAGAAGACATCGGCAAGATTGGTGCTACCGGGCGGTAGCGACACGAGCATGGTCGGTGATTGCCGGCACTTAAGGTCTGTTGGCAACAAAGCATGAGTCGCAAAATGGAGAATACGGAATTGCGACAGATCGATCCCGGCAAGCGTCACCTTGTTGAAATTGCGCCCCAGAATCTCGTCCTCAGCACCAACACCCATGGTTTGGGCGACCGATTCGACTTCCGGCCGGGTACCTGGCAGCGGCCCCAACTCCTCCAGCGACTGCAAATCCTGCTTGCATGTCGGATCGGAGAAATAACTGGCCATCAACGCGCGCGATGGCTGCTGGTAATCGCCAAATCCGATAAACGGCTTGGGCGCCCGATTGCCCGCCTGCGCCTCTCGCAGAATGACGAAGGATTGCATCGAGGTTACGTAGCTGATCGCGGTACGCTGGATCAGGAAATTGACCTTAGTGTAGTCCTCGTTGACGACATCAGGCGGATCTTTGGTTACCAGCAGTGCAAAGGGCAGGCTCAAAAGCGCCCCGGATTGCGCAACCACCAACTTGGAAAGCCCATCCAACTGTCCGTCAATCGGCTTGAAAATCGCCTGGTAGAGATCGAACGAGGAATCGGGGTCGAATGACGAGAAAGTCGGCTCGCCCTCATTGCCGGCACGGATAATGAATGCCGATCGGACACGCCCGACCATCTTGCCCGCTTGGGTATTGGTCAGCGGAACTTTGTAGGAGATTGTCTTGCCGTCCTTGATGAAGAACGCATAGGACGTCTTATCGCCGAGCAGGATGTAATACACCGCCTCGCCCGGCCTCATCACCTTGACGACGTCATCCGTGTGAATCGTCTTCAGGCGAAGCATGTTAAAGTTTGGCGCCAGCACCTGGACGCGCGTTTCGGCGTCGTCCTTCTCCTTCTCGGCCGTCTTGACCTCTTCATCAAGCTTGGCGATTTCGATCGGGTCCTGCTCCTGCTTAGGACGGGCCAATTCTTCGTCGAGCTTATTCTGAACCCGCTCGAAGTCCGTCTTCTTCTCACGGAAATCGCGGATGGCACCGGCCGCGTCACCACTGCCCTGCGCCAACTGAGCGGCTGCTTCCGACACGAATTGCGCGGCTGTTCCGGAGCGTGCGAGTTGCGAAGCCTCAAACATCTCCGCATACAAAGCAGAGGCTTCGGCCGGCTCCTTTGACGCGACGGCGTAAAGCGAATCGAGATAGGGGAAGATGATCTGAACCGGGAAGGTAAGGTTCTTAGCCTTGGCGACCTGCGCCGCCGTCCTGAACGGCGCCAGCGCCTCGCCAAACCGCCCCTGCGCCGCGAGCATCGAGCCGAGCAGCATATAGGCGCGCGCCTGAGGCTGCGAATTCGCCAGATGCTTGTCCAGCTCTGCAATGCCGGCGCGCAAATCCTTCTCAGCCTGTTCCTTGTCGCCCAGTTCGTTCAAATTCGCCGCCGAGACCTGCAGCACATTGGCGAAGGCGTCGGGCGAGCGCTCCTCGTTCTTGACCGCGACCGGGCGCACCGACTCGACGATCTTCTGTGACTGCCCTGCCCCCTCAACCTGTCTAGACATGCGCGCGGCGAGCGCCTGCGCCTCGACCAGACTGATGTCGAAATTCACCTTGCCGGCGGTATTCTTATTTTCCGTATCCGCCTCGCCAAGCGAGAAAAGCTGGTTCTTATCCGGTCGGTTAGCCGGCTTGCTGGCATCGCCCGCCAATTGCTGGAACAGGACGGCTGCTTCCTGAGCGAGCTTCAGCGCCGCTTCCGAGTGATGCTGATTGGCCTCGTTAATCGCGCGGTTATAGGTGAACAATGCGCGCTCAGCCGGATCGGTCTGCGGCGTGATCAGCTCAGTGGCGCGCTGGAAGACTTCATTCGCTTCGGAGAAATTCTGTTTGTTGCTGAGGGCGACCGCCAAATTCATCATCGGCTGGATGGCTTCAGCGTTGTTCGGCCCCATCAATTGCTGCTGAAGCTTCAACGCATCGCGGTAATACACGATGGCCTGGGCATAACTGCCCTCATTGTTGAAACCGCGGCCTAGCTGCATCAACCGGTCGTATTGAGCGCGGTCGGCGTTGCCGACTAGCTTGCCGTTGAATTGCTCCTTCAGCAGTTCCGTGGCAGATGAACTCTGCGTCGCATCGGTGCTATCGGCCTGCACCACGCCAGCCAATTGCCCAGCCAATCGTTCCAGCGCTGGCTGCGATGGCGGCAACCCGTCGATGTAGTAGATCTTGCCGGAAATCGAAGTGACAAACGCGACATGCGGCAAGCCGCCATTACGCCGCGCACAGCGCAGCCACGCGGCAGGAACGCCGTTCAGAATCTTGGTTTCTTGGGGGGGCTGACAGATCAGTTTCTGATCGAGATCGTTGCGCCATGCCCCTTCAGTGGCGATCGCCCTCAAATCGACAATCGTGGCGCTACCCCCGGCTTCGGCCAGATGTCCGCTCGGCTTCGTCCAATTGCCGCATTTCAGATCCAGCACTTTGGTCGCGCCAAGCGCCTCAACGATATCGACGGATTGCGTCGCGCGGCATGGTTCGCCGGCCAGATCGTTACCGACCGCAATCACGCCGACCTCGCTGCCGCTTCCCCCACCTTGCGCTGCCTTAAGCTTCGCCTCTTCCTCATAGCGACTGGTGCATGCCGACACGGTCAACGCCAAAAGCGCCGCCCAAAGACATTTTTGGATGATGGTCCGGTTAATCATCGTCCTTGTCCTTGTCCTTTTCCCACAGATCTTCGTTACCGCGGATAGGCAGACTGTAATCTGTGTCGTCGGTATCGGCATGCGGCGGCAGGAAGCCAACGGTCAGGTCGAGCTTTGGTATCACGAACGGCGGCAGGCTGACCACGACGTTCAAGCACCCGGTGCTGCCGATGATACAGCCATTAAACCGGAAGTTCTGGCTGGGCGCGTTCAGCAGCGTTGAAAGCAAGGAACCGTAAGCCTCGTCGATTGAGGATATGAAAGCAAGGAACTGCGCCGGATTCTGGAAGTGGTTCGCATTGGGCGGCGATGCGGCCTGAGGCGAATTGTCGTTGTTGATCGAACCGGTAAGGCTGCCCGAACCACCGGGGCCGAACACGTCGATCGCCTTAATGTCGACATTGGTGCCCGAGAACAAACCATCACCAATCAGAATGATCAGGGTCGAGTTCGCCGCATCAACCTTCGTACCGAAATTGATGTTACCGCCCGGTGGAGAGGTCGCGTCGCCGTTGATGGCGTCCAGGATGAAGTACGGCGTGTTGACCGTCACAGCGCCGTTCAGAATGATATCGCCGGTCTTGGCATCCCCTGAAACCGGGGGCGCAACCGCCTTCAGCCCGCTGACGCGACCGATAACACGGATATCGATCGGAGCAGAAGCACCGGGCGCGCCAACATTGATCTGTGAGGCCGTCACGTCGAGCCAGCGCAGAGCATAGCTCTTGCCGTTCACGACTCCGGTCCCGACGGACCCATTGAAGCTGACTTGTCCGGCACCGGCATTGATCAACAAGGAGCTGGGTGCTGTCAGCGAATTCGGCTGCAGTGCCAACTGCGCCGCAGTCAGCGTCGATGGCGTACCGGAATTCACAGTATCGCTGAACAGCACGCTCCCGCCGCTGGTCTTAATGGCGATGTCGTTGTCCAGGGAAACCGGTCCGTACAACGAGACGGAACCGCCAGCGGTTGTAATGTTTTCGGTCAGGTTGATGAAGGGCAGCGGTTCGCCGGCACTGCCGATGGTGATGCTGCCGCTCAGCGATCCGACGCTGTTAACATGCGACTCCTGTAGCACCG
>CAIZEE010000605.1 GCA_903931835.1 uncultured Elstera sp. | reverse complement strand
TTGAACCGATCAGACCCTAGCCGCCCGGACCGGCAGTTTCTTCGGCGGCAGGCCGATCACCTCGACCTTGGCCAGCGTCCCGTCATCGCGGTGCTTCATCATCAAGACGCGCGCTGATTGCCAGGCCGCGACATCTTCCTCCGGAAGCTTATACAGCTTGGCCAAGTCGGCGACGGTGATGGCGGGACGCGCGCGGCGATTATCGCGTCCCCGATAGCGGTACTTGTTGTACAGCGCCCAGCCGATCAGGATGCTGCCATTGGCGAAGATCGCAGCACTGTAATACTCCATCGTATGCAGGAAACGACCGATCGCCGGCAGATCGGGCCGGTCGCCACCAGCAAAGGCCCAGATCCATGCCTCATCGATCAGAAGGTACAGATCGATCAGCGCATCGCGGATCAAATAGAGATAGACCAGCCACATCAGCACGGACAGCACGGCGTCGCGCAGGCGCGCCCAGACGGGCAACTTGCCCGCAATAATCAGGGACGGTTCTATGATGTCACCCCGCGGTCGGTGGTTGTCCAGACGGCACGTTTGCCGCGCAGGCGCATCAGAGCCTTGGGGAAGCCGACCAGCGAGGTGATCAGCGTCAGCGTCCAGAAGAAGAACGGATACCAGATGACCCAGATAATCGACATGAACAGGCGCTTCTCGTAGCGCGACTCGATAACCAGTGCGACGGTGAACTGGATGATGCAGGTGGTCGCCAGCAACAGACCCCAGAAGGCCGGCGGCTGGATGGTCGGCACGTTCAAGCCCTCGGGTAGCTGGGTAAACTTGCCGATCGCCCACAGCACGATGGTCGCGATGAAGGCGCAGGCCCAGGCAAGGCTGAGGCAATACTCGATCAACACGCCCCACATCCGCCGACGGCGCCACCTGAACATCGACCGAATCTGCTTCAGAAAGACCTCGGCACCACCCTGCGCCCAGCGCAGCCGCTGCTTCCATAACCCGCGAAAGGTTTCCGGCATCAGAATCCAGCAGATCGCCTCGGGTTGGTATTGCACGGCCCAATGATCGGCCTGCAGCATCCAGCTGACGTCGATATCCTCGGTAATCATGTCGAGGCTCCAATAGCCGCAGCTATGCAGCGCCGAGCGGCGATAGGCCGCGATCACCCCGGAGACCGTGAAGATGCTGCCATAGACGCGCTGTGCGCGCTTGATCAGCCCGATGATCGACGAGAACTCGCCTACCTGGACCTTGCCCAGCAAGGTGGAGCGCGTCCGGATTCGCGGATTGCCGGTAACCGCCCCGACGCGCGGATGGTTGAACGGCCGGATCATGTAAGCGATGGCGTTCTTATCGAGCATGGCGTCGCCATCAATGCAAACGAGGAACTCGCCCTTTGCGACCAAGGCCCCCATGCGCAGCGCCATCGCCTTGCCCTGGTTCCGGATAAAATGGACGACCCGCAGATTGGGGTGGATTTCGGCCAGCTCGTTGAGCACGCGTCCGGTCGCATCGCGGGAACCGTCGTCGATCGCGATGACCTCGAAATTGGGATAGTTCTGCTGGACCGCCGCCGTGATCGTTTCAGCCGCGTTATGGGTCTCGTTGAAACACGGTATCAGGATTGAGATAAAGGGCGCGTCTTCGGGCATTTTCGGACTGCCGTGATCGCCATATCGCTCCCAATGGAAGTAGTAATAGATCCCACCGACCATCCATAGGAACGACATGAATAGCGGGTACAGGAACACGAATTCCAGCAGCACACCGCCCATCTTCGCGACCAGCACGATGAGGAAGATTACGATCGGTCCGAACAGCGCGCTCATTTGAGATACGGGTATGACTGGAGGGAAAACGCCCCGTGCAGAAGCTTCTGGTCGGGGTGATCGGCAACGAAATCATCCGGGTAATAGCCGAAATTGAGCGCCCCCTGCCGCATCAGCAATCGCATCTCATGGGCCAGGACTTCGGTCGGTATCGTCATATCGCCACCATCTTTTGAGGCCCGCCAATCGGTTGCCTGCAATTCGAAAATTGTCCGCTTCAGACCGTCGGGCCGCGTTGCAACAGTCGCGACCAGCCGTTTCAGCCAGGCGTCAGCCTCGCCGGCGGGAACTTCCTCCATCGCTGGCATGGCCATCACGGCGGTGTAGTCATAGGCGGCCAGAAACCGGTCCAGATTCTGCGCGAACCATTGCTCGCTGGCCGGATCGAGCACGGCGCGCGCGTAGAGGTTGCGCGCCGTCAGCAGTGGTGCGCGATACAGCCGCGCCTGGGCCGTAAGTTCGCCAGTGAATTCGATCAGCGCGTCGGTTTTCAGCAGCGTCCAGCGTTGCATCAGCGCCGGATCGGCACGGATCACGCCGATATCGTCGGGCAATCCGCCAGCAACATAGGCGGCGCGCGCCGGAATGCTGGCATCCTCAAAATCGGACAGCAGAGCGTCGTCGTGAAACAACAACCCATCGAACGGCGCGTTGCGGGCCAAATCCTCGTAGAGCGACATGACCTTGCGGCGCGCCTCTGGATCGAAAACCGAGACGCGGGCATAGGCTTTCGCGTCTGGCGCGGCACTGCCGTCCTTCGGATCGAAGGCCAGGGTCTTCGCAACGCTATCGCCAAAATCAAAGGCGAGGACAGGCATCCACGCAAACACGGCTACATGGGCGCGCGTGCGAAGCTGCCAGGATACCCGGTTGAACAGATCGGCGCGCATCGGCAGCAGGCGGTTTGGGAAGTAGACCTGTTGCGCCAAGCCGGTGCCCTGCGGATCGGCAAAGGCCTGCAGAAACACGGTGCTGATCTGCATGTTGTAGATGCGCTGCACCAGCTTACCGATGTTGCGCTCCTGCTGATCGGGATCCGGGTCATAGACGTAATCGAGATCGACCTGCACGACGCGTATCGGCGGCACAGAGGTAAACGAGCGCAGTTCGGTGACGAATTCGCCCAGCGGCGGGTCGGGATTGATCAGATGCCGGGGTACCGACGCCAGATGGTCCAGTGAGGCGGCGCCATCGACCAGGGTGAAGGTGATCGGCATGTTGTTATGGGCGGCGACCGAAATCGCCAGCTCGTTATGCTCGCCATAGGGCCACACCATGACGCGCGGCGCGTGGCCTAGCTCGGCGGCAATCTTCCCGGCCATCCGCGCGCTATCGGTTTGCAAATCCTGGCGTTCTCGAGCGTCGGCGACATAGGCGCCGGCAATCGGGTCGAAGCGCCGCGTCGTCACATCGGGTTCCGAATTGCCCTGCGGATTGGCCAGAATGCCGCGATGGGCGTCATAGGAATGCGACGCGATTTCGACAAGACCGGAACCTGCCATCTCCCTGATCTGGTCCCAGGTCAGGAACAGGCTGCGTTTCACGATCAGATCGCCGAACTGAACGGAGGGCGCGTCCGGCGGAGGGGCCACGGTTTTGTCGCCGGTATAAGTCACGCTTGAATCAGCGCCGCCTTCTAGCCAGTCGCCGACCAGCGCCAGCACGGCCGGAAAATGGAATGCCTTCAGAATCGGGAAAACACGGGTATAGAAGCTTTCATACCCATCGTCGAAGCTCAACAGCACCGCCTTGTCGGGGAGCGCTCTGATGCCGTCGCGTGCGGCCAGCAGATCGTCGACCGAAACCGGATGGTAGCCTTCGCGTTGCAGCCAGCTCAGCTGCGCGATCAGCTTCTCGGTGGAGACGCCGACATAATGCTGGTCAGGATCGGTATCCTCGACATTGTGATAGGCAAGCGCGATGAAGCTGCGCTCGACTGGTTCGGCGGCCTGAGATGTCGGGCAGAAGATCGCGAGAAGGAAGGCTGCGGCGATGAGGAGAGCGATGCGGTTCATGATCAGAAGAACAGTTTCAAATTGAGCAGGAAAGTCGCTGCGTTCTCGTAGACGCCGTCATAGGGCTGATGGCTCAGCGTCACGCCAATGCCGGCCTCCAGCGTGTCGTTACTGCGGAGCCGATGCTCATAGAGGACGCTATCGACATCGCCCGAGCCGAACCGATCCTCCCAATACGCACCGGTGGTCAGGACCAGATGGTGGTCGTAGATCAGCGTGTAGCGGCGATAAATCGGCTGCTCGATCGACACGCCGATCGTCGCCCCCGCATCTATATGCGGGTTGAAATAGGGCCGGTTGTTGTCGCCGCTATTCTGCGATTCGCTGAGCGTACCAATGCCGTCGATCACCAGTTTCGGCGCGGTCCAAAGCCGTTGCGTGTATTGGCCGGTCAGGCTGGAGCGGGTGTTACCGTCGGAGAAATCCATCACCTCGGCAGCCAGCGAAAACTCCTGTAGCTCGCTCGGCCGATAGATCAAATCGGTGGTGGCGGCGTTGGCTCTGATGCCATGGGCCAGTGCGCGCAATGGCGTGTCGCGCGCAAACAACTCAGCGCCGCCGCCGAGTTGCCAATAATCGTCGATCGACCAGGTGGCGGATGCGCGAAAACCGACACGGCCATCGCCGGGATTGCTGCCCAGAACATCGCCCAGACTGGGACCATAACTGTTGATCGTGGCCTCTAACGTCGCCACGATATCCCCCTCTCGGTATTCGCCGCCGAGAACAGTCTGCCGCAGATTGATCTTGCCCTCGGCTGCGGCCAATTCCTGGTTCGCGACATAGTAGCCGCCGAGGACCCGCCAATTGTAGTCGATCGGCGGCGAGTAGAGCATGGCCTCGACCGAGATGCCTGGCCCGCCCAAGGCGGCGTTGGTCGAGCGCAATGCGGGTTCCACGGTCAGCGTAAACTCGGCCATGTTGTGGACCTGCCAGATTCGGTCGAACCGCTGGACCTCGAGATTTTCCGGGAAGCGCAAATCGAGCCCCGCCAGTTCGCTCTCGGTTTTCGGATAATCGCGTAGCGTCAGATCGGTTCGGGTCTGGCCAATCTCGGTCGAGACATTGAGCGGCTTCAACGCGCGGCTGATCTGGTATTCGCTGCCGGCCAGCCGGGGCCAGCCACGCGCGTCGTAGACATCGGCCAAAGACGACAAATAGCGGGTGTTGTTTGGCGCCGCCTGGGCCATCGCCCCCAGTCGCCGATTGGCTTCCTCCAGCTCGCCGCCGTAAAGCCGCGCCTCGGCTGCGACCAGTTCGGCGGTCGCCCGCTCCGGATTCTCGATCGGCTCATTCAGGCCCTTCAGATACCGCCAGACTGGTTGATCCGCCTCGGCCGAATCAACCTCGGGATAGGCCAGATCGTAATCGTCGAGATCGATCGAGGTATAGAACAGGCCAAGCCGCGCCTCGGGATTCTTGGGATTGATGTCAAGATCGTGCTGATAGAGATCGCGCGCCAGTTCTGGCTCATGGAAATACAGATAGGCGTCGGCAGCGGCTTCGATCGACCACGGTGGCAGGACAGCGCCCTGCCCGCTCAGATCGCGATACTCGGCCAGCACATCGGCCATACGGACTCGGTCGCGATAGGCCACCATCCGATCAAACCGCGCGCGCTGAATATCGGGCCTGGCGGCATCTCCTTCGTGTCCCCAGCGCAGTACCAAAGCGTCCAGGGCGGCGATCGCGCGGTCGGTCGCGGCGAAGCGCAAGTTCTCGCTCGGCGGTTCCAGCGCACCCCAGCGAACCAAGGCCGCCGCCGCATCGCCCTCGACATGGCGGCGCTCGGCGTCGCTCACGACGTTTGGATTGGCCTCAATCAGATCGAGCGCCACTTGGGGAGCACCCATCGTATCAATGACCAGGATGCGATCGTGCTGCGCCTCGCGATTGTCAGGTGCAACCCGTATCGCCCGATCGTCATAGCGCAACGCCTCGACCGGTGTACCGAGGGCTATCTCGGCATATCCCGCCGCCAGCAGGATGTCGACCCGCTCGCCATAGGCATGCAAATTGGCCTCCGCCTCGGCAATCGCCGGGGCGATCTGCACCAGATCGACCAAGCTGCGGACGGCACCGGCGGCGAACGCGGCGTTGCCGGGCGATCGCTGCAGACCCTGGCGATAGAGCAACAGCGCGTCGGTCGGATCGCCGAGATGACGATAGGCGAGCGCCACCGGGTCAATGACATAGTCTGGCGCCGTTCCTGCCGGCAGCGTCACGAAGACTGCAATCGCATCGCTATCGCGCCCAGCCCAGGTCAAGACGACGGTTAAATCCGAGGCGAGGCCGACATCGTCCGGATGGGCGTCGTGCAACCGCTCCAGCACCGGCAGCGATCCGGCCGGATCGCCGCTCCGCGCCTTCACGACTGCGTCGTTCTGCTCAGACGACCACGGCGCCGCCAGGGCAAGGGGGACCCAGCCCAAACCCAGCGAGAGCGCGATGGTGATTTGCCTAACGAAGGGAACCGGTGAAATCACGCATCTCCTAGCGCGCTTGAGAATGATCTAGTCGGAAGCGCTTAGACTGTCCGAACCGTATGCCTACCGACCGGGCGGTCGTGGCGATAGGTTCGGAAAATACGCAGATGTCGGTTGGGTGATCAGGCGGGAACGACCTGGACGCGGCGTAGATAGCGCGATATTTCGTCGATCAGCTGAGTTGAAGCGCCAATATCGCCTTGATCGGCGGCCAGCTCCAATGCCGCACCAATATCGGTGAGACGCTGAAATCCGTAGCTGCCGCCAGCGCCCCGGATGCTGTGTGCAATATCCTGAATGGCTTGGAAATCGGCGGCGCCGAGGGCTTCACGCAGCACCGCTAAGTTCTCATCGCAATGACGCAAAAAAACCGGGACGAGATCGGCCAGGATCGGATCGGGGTGGATGATGATCGGTGTCTCACCATCATCCGGTGAGGTGGTATGGGCGATGGTCTCGAGCCCGAGCATCGCCTGCAACAGCACGTCCTGCTTGATCGGCTTGGTCAGATAGGCGGTGCAGCCAGCCGCCATGCATTGTTCCTGATCCCCTTTGAGCGCCGACGCGGTCAGGGCGATGATGGGGGTCGGCGTCCGCCTACGCGCCTGTTCCCATGCCCGCATCGCGCGGGTGGCTGTTAGCCCATCCATAACCGGCATCTGCCGGTCCATCAGCACAAGGTCGTAGTCGCCGGCCTCGAATTTTTCGCAAGCGACCGCGCCGTTTTCGGCGATCTCGATCACATAGGGCGTGTCGCGCAGATAGGCGGTCGTAATGAAGCGGTTATCCACCGAATCCTCGACCAGCAGAATACGCAGCGCGGGCAACGGCGTCTCGGGCCCCGCACCGATCGGCACTGCGGCCGGTCGATTGGCGCCGCTCCAGATGTCGAATGGCAACGCGAAGGAGAACTCGCTGCCTTTATCGACTTCGCTGGTCACCCAGATGCGCCCGCCCATCAATTCGACCAGACGCTTCGAAATGGTAAGCCCGAGACCAGAGCCGCCATATTTGCGCGTCGTCGAGGAATCGGCCTGAGTGAACCGCTCGAACACCGCGTTCAATTTCTCGCGTGGGATGCCGATGCCGGTATCGGAGATAGTGAACTGGAGCGCACTCGCGCTGCGCGCAGTCGGATCACGCGTGACCCGCAGCATGACCGCTCCGCGATCGGTGAATTTGATCGCGTTGCCCAGCAGGTTCAGCAGCACCTGGCGCAGTCGCGTCGGGTCGCCGATCAGATCGACGGCTGCATCCGGCGCAACATCGCAAGAGATATCGAGCCCCTTGCCTGCCGCGCGAACGGCAACGATCTCGATGACTTTTTCTAACAGATCGCGCAGCGAAAACCCGGTGCGTTCCAGCTCCAGCTGCGACGCCTCGACCTTGGAAAGGTCGAGGATGTCGTTGATGAGATGCAGCAGATTGTCGCCGGCGCGGCGGAAGATCTGCACATAGCGGGTTTGTTCGGGCGTTAACGCCGTCTTGGCCAGCAGATCGGCAATGCCGATGATCGCGTTCATCGGTGTGCTGATTTCATGGCTCATACTGGCCAGGAAATCCGACTTGGTCTGGCTGGCGCTTTCGGCCGCCGCCTTAGCCTCCTGCAATTCTGCCTCGACCCGCTTGCGTTCGGTAACGTCTCGGGCGGCCGCGAAGACGCCTTGCAGCTTACGGCCTCGGTCATAGAAGGTCGTGGCGTTGTAGGATACAACTGTTTGCTTGCCATCGAGCGCACAGGCGGTCAGCTCGAAATCGGTCACCTTCTTTTCGGTGAGCACGAGCTTGATCGCCGCTTCGGCGCGTTCCGGGTCGGTGAAATAGCTCTTAAAGGGCGCCCCGATCAGCTCGTCGCGGGTACAGCCGGTCAACGCTTCCATCTGCTTGTTGACATCAGTGATGATGCCGGCAGGATCGGTAGTCATCAGCGCGTCGATATTCGATTCGATGAGCGAGCGCGTATAGAATTGCTGGTCGCGCAAGCGCTGATCCAGTTTCTTCTGCTCGGCCTCGACCAGTTTGCGTGCC
The DNA here is from genome assembly GCA_903931835.1 of uncultured Elstera sp. Lineage (GTDB taxonomy): Bacteria > Pseudomonadota > Alphaproteobacteria > Elsterales > Elsteraceae > CAIZEE01. Next base: position 2,115 of record CAIZEE010000605.1, on the reverse strand, counting down.
GTGTTGTCGGTGCCGATCAACAGATAGCCGATGATCGTGTCCTGCGCATCGCGCAGCGCCGTTACCGACACCACGGCTGGGAATCGGCTGCCATCCTGACGGATATAGGTCAGCTCGTAGATATCCTCGATCCCGCGCGACGCCTTGAACACCAGCGCCTCAAACCCCGGCGTAATCGACGTCCCAAGCTCGACGCTGAGCGCTTTCGCGCGTGCGATCAGTTCCTCAGGATCGGAAATATCGGCCGGCGTGATCTTGTTCATCACCTCGGCGGCGGTAAATCCTAGCATACGTTCCGCACCGACATTGAAGATCTGGATCACGCCCTTCGCGTCGGTCGCGATGCTGGAGAAATTGGCGCTGTTGAAGATCGCCCGCTGCAAGGCGCCGGCTTTGAGAAGCGCCTCTTCAGCCTGTTGGGGTGATAAGACGACGGTGGCGCGTTCCAGGGGATGTGTCAGTTGGGCCTGCCGATCGGTTGGGACTTTCTTGGGCAATCGCAGCTCTCGGGACTCCCGGGAGCTGCGATGGGTCTAGCGGATGCCGATTGCGACGCCCGGCAGATTGATGCCGATGCCGGGGCCGTAAATTACCGGGGGCGGCGGATAATAGGGCGAGCCATAGACCACCGGCGGCGCAGCGTAGTAACCGCCATGCCAACCACCCCCGCCATGGTCGCGATCGTGGCCGCGATCTCGTTCGTGATCGCGGTCGTGATGCTCCTCCCCGGCCTGAGCCGGTGCGGCAATGGCGCCGAAGGCGAGCACGCTGGCAATTGCCAGACCTGTCAGAAACTTCGCCGACAGCAGGCGGTTCGGACCAATAGCGTTACCGTCAATCATGACGAACTCCTTGAGTTTGGCAGCGTTGAGATTTAGGTCGGCCGATTAGCCGTGCGAGGCGCGGCCCTTCTGACCAAAGCTCTGAAACACGCCGTCGGCGACCTTCTTCTGCGCGTCCGGGAACGCGGCATAGAGTGTCTCGAACGAGGAGATCAGGTTTTTCAGCCCGTCAACATGCGCCTGGGCGAAGGCCTCATAGCCCTTCAGGTCGTCGATCGCGGACATCGCCTGCGGGGCCTGAACGGTCTTGGTCGCAGACAGTTTCTCCATGGCGGCAGCGTTTTCGCGCATTGCCTGGGCGACCGGCTTCCAATTGGCTTCCTCATCGGCGGTAATCTTCAGGCTCGCGTGCAGCGAGGCGATCCGCTGCTCAACGGTTTCAGCCTGACCATCAACCGCTGCCTTGCCGCTGGTCGTAGTCGGAGCAGCTGCCGGGGCGTCGGCGGCGAATGCCACCGCGATCGGCGTGGCGAGGAGCGAGGCGCTGAGGAAGGCAGCAACCGCGATCGGGCGGACAAACGGAAGGCGCAAGCTGGACCGAGCGAGGAAATTTGACATGGGGTTTGTCCTTTCAGGACCGCAGAGATCGGCGCTGCGCTGCTTTCAAAGCGACGCAACGTCACGGCCCCAAATCTGGAGACAAGGGCGCCGCCTGTCATCCATCGGAATATACTCAGACGACGCTCGACAAATATCCCTCACTGAAACGGGATATTCTCCTCGCAAGATTTCAAGATTTTATGCGTATTTTCCGATCCTATCGGAGTCTTAGACTCGCAAGCTATAGTTCAAAGTGATCTCTATGCCATAAATTTCATTTCCACATTGTCGCGACTCTACACAATGGTACCGTAAATAAAGAGGTTTCATCATGTCCCTTCATTCCTTACCAATCGAGCCGATCATCGCCCTTCTTGCTGGCATTCTGATTCTGCTGCAGCCCCGGCTGCTGAACTATGTCGTCGCCATTTATCTCATCATCGTCGGCGTGCTGGGCCTAAGTCACAACGTCACGTTTTAATACCGGGGAGCCGCGTCCCGATCGACGCAATCCGTAGAAGGACCATAATGAAAATGAAATTTGCCCTGCATTACCTGACGCTTAACGCCTGTGTCCTCGGCGCATTGCTGGTGGCCGCCTATAGCCGCTAAGGACTGATTGATGTTTCAGGCTTTGGCGGCCGGAAACGCGCGCACTCTAGAGTGCCGCTCTGGAACATTACGCGGTGACGCTTGTTGTTGGAGAGGCAGCCAGTCCAACACATAAGGAAAT
>CAIZEE010000604.1 GCA_903931835.1 uncultured Elstera sp. | reverse complement strand
CGGAAGCCGCTTCATAGTGCCGCCGCGAGCGCTGGGCATAGTCCATCAAAGCGCGGCTGCGTTGCATCAACACGCCGGCGCCAGCAGCCAGGATCGCCAGCGAGATCATGACTTCCAGCAGGCTGAATCCTAGCTGCGCTGCCCGAATCAAAATTGCCGTTCCGCGATCAATTCGTCGATCCGCCGGTGGTGCCGAGGATTTGATCACGCTGCCAGGTCGATAGCGCCCGCATTTCATCAAGCAGGTCTCGCGTGTTCACGACGCCGTCACCATTCACGTCGGCACCCACGCTCGGATTATGTTGGCCAAGCGCGTGTTTGACGAAGTCGATATCCGCCTGGTTGAAGACGCCGTCGCCATTCGCGTCACATTGCGGCAGGGTCGTTGGGCAAATCGCGCTGCCCGTCGTCGTCGAGGCTGTGCCGGTCGTCGTCGTCCCGCCGGTCGCCGTACCTGTCGTCGCGCTCGTTGACGTGCTTGTCGTTGTCGTAGTGGTTGTTGATGAGGATGGAGGCGACGAAATCAAGGTGCCGATAGTGACGTTTTTGCCGAGTGACGTCGGAAACGGAAAATTCCCCTGATAGGCGAAACTGGTTGGCGTGCCGGAATCGAGCAATTGATAGACCGATCCATTCGCCGTCAGTTCCAAGGTCATCAAGGTCCCGTTCGTCGCTTGGGCGAGACTAGCGCTGATCGAGTACACACCGGTGCTGTCCTGAACTGTTCCGGTGGCGACGATTTGGTTGGCCGAAATGTTCACAAGGTCGACGGTGTAGCCCGCCGCGATCGTGGGGCCGGACGAACCTGAACTGGTTACGGTGCCATAGATCAACATGTTCGATGGGACAGTCGTCTGAGCGAATGCATCGGCTGGAGCGACGGCCGCGACAAGCGCGCCGGCGATAACGACCCATTTCATCATTGATCTCATTGTCCGGAATTCGGCGCGGCCTGGGTCTCGTCGCCGAGTACGACAAGGCGCGCGAGGCGCGGCGGCTTACCAGCCACCAGGAGATCCCGCATTACCGCCTGCTGATGCAGCCACGCTTGGGTGAGAAGATCGGGATGGCGAAGCTCAGCCTCAGAGATGACCAGCGGAGAGCCTCCACTTTTGCTGGTAACGTCGGAGCTTGGGGTAGCTTGGATATCGGCCGTGCCGTCGCGTATCGCCATGACGCGAGCGCTGTAGGGCCCGCCTCGCTCTGGGTCCGCAGAGTGATAGCGCGCGACCGCCTCCGGCCACGAAACATGGTTTGCGTGCAAGCTTGCGAGAAAGCGCGCCGCATAAGCGACGTTATGCGCTGGGTCGAACGCTTCTTCCAAAGAGCTGAATGCGCCAGGATGATAATGCAAGTTCACTTGCATGCAGCCGACATCGAGACTGTCTTCGCCCTGCGCCTGTAGCCGCTGGGCTTCCTGTACAGCGTCTGCCTTGGTGGCAAAGAAACGACTATCGTTGTTGACGTGAATGGCCCAGGGCCAGCCGTCTGCGGAGACGCGTTCGCCAGCCCCGCCCGTTTCAATCTGAGCGATCGATTCGAGTAGCCCGCGGGGCAGCGCGTTGATGTGCGCTTCTTGGGGAAAATACGTCGCGCAGCGCGCCTCCGCCGGTAGCGATGACGGTTCGCTGCCGATGGCGATATTGCTCAGAAAAAGGCCGATTATTGCCGCCAATGAGACCGTCAGCGCAAATTGACGAATTCTCGCTTTACGCGAATGAATCCCCCGCATAATCAACTTTCTTACTAATTAATTTCGAGTATGCTTCTAAGAGATATCGCGTTTAAACGCGTTAAAAACATGTTAATTTTTCGCGATCGTCACGCCTCCTTTTCGTGACAAAATAGGTCACTCGCACTGATGCGCTACCCCGATGCGAAATCTGGCGTTACCCTGCTGAAGCATGCGACGCTTTGAAGGAACGCCCTATATCCGCCTCGGCTGGGTTCAGCCTGCTCGAGCTGCTCTTGGCACTCGCGATCTTCGCGATTGCGACGGCTGTGTTGCTGCCGCGCCTGACGACGAAGATGAAGCGCCCCAACCCCGAAATCGTCGAGTTTCTAGAACGTCAGCGAGCTGCCGCAATCGACGCTGGCCGCGTCGCGACAGTCAGTTTGACCGGCGGGACGCTAAGCGGCAGCAATGGCGAGCACATCGATCTTGCCAAGGGCGTTCGCTTAACGCCCATATGGCCGAAACCGTCGATCTATTTGGCGCGCCAACTCGTTGCGATATTTTACCCCGATGGCACAAGCATCGCGTCGGAATTTGATTTGGACAACCCGGACCAGGGCGAATTTCATGGCGAACGGTTTCATATCAGCATCACTCCCATGCAAGGAGAGATTGTTCATGTCCCACGCTGACACGATGCCGACAGAGCGGGCAATAAAACCGCCCAGCCAGGCCGGTTTCACGTTGATGGAAATGGTTGTGGTCATGACCATCATCGCGTTGATGGCGGCACTCGTGGCACCCCAGATCTTCTCGCGGCTCAATGATTCGAAGATCAAGACGACTAAGGCGCAGATCGAGATGCTGTCGACCGCTCTCGATTCGTTCCGCCTTGATGTCGGCCGTTACCCGTCTCAGGCGGAAGGCCTAAAGGCGTTGGTAGAAAAGCCGTCCGCCGTAGAAAATTGGACCGGACCCTATTTGAAAAAGCGCGAATTGCCGAAAGATGCCTGGAACCATGACTTCGCTTACATGATTCCGCCGACCAAGGGTGGCGTCGACTACGACCTTTATTCGGCTGGGCCGGAGGACAAACCTGATGGCCAGGATATCATCTCTAATCACTAGACGCGCCAGATCGGCGTCGGTCGAGGCAGACCTCAATCCGGTAGCCGCGCATCTGGTTGCCGCCGGTCTGGTAAGCATCGATATGGCCAATCAGGCAGCGGAGCTATCGCGGCGGGCCGGCCGCACCATCGGGCAGACGCTGCTCGATCTCGGCGTGGTTTCCGAGGAGCATTTGTTTAGCGCTTATTCGCATATGACCGGCTTGCCGGTCTGGGATGGACGCGGCGATATTCAGGAGGCTTTGCCGCTCGCCCAGGATTTCCTCCTGGCCAACCGCATACTGCCGATTACCGGCCGAGAAGGCGCCCTTTTGGTGGTTGCGGATGCCGAGGATGATGGGCTTATCACCCTATTGCAGCGTCTCTTTCCCGACACCGCGATCGCGCTTTATCCGGAACCCGAAATCCAATTCAGGCTGGAGACGCATTTTCAAATCGAGCGATCGGCTGACGATCTGGCGGATACGCAGAACGACGCCGCGTCGGTTGAGCGCCTGAAGGATCTGGCGCTTGAAGCACCGATTATCCGGCAGGTAAACGATCTGATTTCAGCAGGCGTCAAAATGGGTGCGTCTGATATCCACCTCGAACCGACGCGCAACCGGATCGAACTGCGCTACCGGGTTGACGGCGTGCTGCACAACAGACCGGCGCCGGCGCCCGACGACTATCCGGCGATCGTCAGTCGCATTAAGATCCTGGCGCAACTCGACATTGCCGAGAGGCGGGTTCCACAGGACGGCCGCATCAAACTCAAAACATCCGGCAAGGACGTGGATATTCGCGTCTCGACGCTGCCCGCTGCCTTTGGCGAAGACCTGGCGTTACGCCTGCTCGACCAGAAGAAACAGGTGCTCGATCTTGAAGCGCTTGGTTTCTCGTCACGCTTTGTTGATCAATTGCGGGTGAGCCTGCGGCACAGCCATGGCCTGATACTCGTTACCGGGCCCACCGGGTCGGGCAAGACCACCGGCCTATATGCCGGCCTGCGCGATATCATCGATGGTCGGACCAAGATTGTTACGGTCGAGGACCCGATCGAATACGAAATCGGCGGACTCACACAGATCCAGGTCAATCCGGATATCGGGATGGGGTTCCCGGACGCGCTGCGATCGATTCTGCGTCATGACCCGGACGTTATCTTCATCGGCGAAATTCGCGACCGGGAGACAGCCGAGATCGCCGTACAATCGGCCCTGACCGGACATCTGGTGCTGTCGACCATCCATACCAACAGCGCGCTTGGTGCGATCGATCGGTTGATGAATATGGGCGTTGCCGATTATCTGATTTCAAGCAGTCTTCTTGCCGTAACTGGCCAGCGTCTGGTGCGGGCCCTGTGTCCCAAATGCCGCCGGCCCGAGCCGATCGACAGCGTCGTTGCCGAGCGCTTCCGCATCCCAGCAGCGACCATCGTCCATGCCGCCGTCGGCTGCCACGATTGTGCGCAAATCGGCTTTCGCGGGCGCGTACCGATCAACGAGATTCTAGTCATCGACAAGACCTTGCGCCAGATGATTCTGACGGAGCGCTCGCCCGACGGCATGCTCGCAGCGGCCCGTGAGGCGGGCTTCGTTACGATGATCGATGACGGGATGGCGAAGGTTGTGGCCGGCGTCACGACGGTCGAGGAAGTGTTGCGGGTGGCGAACTAGCCGTGCCGACCTTCGCATATACGGCGATCGCGCGCGACGGCAAGACGATCTCAGCGCAGGTATTTGCCGAAAGCCGGAGCAGCCTCGCAGCGAGCCTGAAACGGCGACAGCTTTTGCTGCAAGATTGCCGTGAGATCCGCGCACCGACGATCTCGGCCTCCCTCACCCTGGCACTCGTATCGCAATTGTCCGGCCTGGTCGGCAATGGGGTTGTGGTCGAGCGCGCCCTGCAGATTATCGCTGAGGATTCCCATAATCCAAAGCTTAGCTCCCTAGCGGACCTCTTGCGCCAAGGCGTCAAACGCGGACAACCGCTATCGCAGGCCTTACTCGAAATTGGTCGCTGCGACGCCTTGCTCGTACCGTTGCTGCGCGCAGGCGAGGCCAGCGGGGAAATGCCGCGAATTCTAGCAATGCTCGAAAGCCATTACGAGAAACGACAGAAGACGAAACGAGCAATGATCGGCGGCCTTGCCTATCCAGCCATCCTCGTCCTGACAAACCTGCTGTCGATCATCGGGCTTGGCGTCTATGTGATTCCCGTCTTCAAGACGATTTTCGAGGATCGGATGCAGACGCTCGCGTCCTCGACGCGGCTGATCTTCTGGATTAGCGACGTGCTTGTCGCCCATGGCGTCCTGATGGTGGCGATACTTGGCGGCTTCGCCGCAGGCTCGTTTCTGCTCATGCAACGCAGCGATGCGGCCCGTTTCCAATGGGATCGATTCCAGCTGACATTGCCTTTGCTGGGACCGTTTATCGGCAAGACGCAGGCGACCAACGTGATGGCGGTACTGGGATTGCTGCTGACGGTCGGCGTGCCCTTGGTTCCGGCGATGGAACTGGCGATCGAGGCGGTCTCCAACCGTCCGGTGCGCCTGGCGATGGGCGAGGCACTAAAGCAAATTCGTCGGGGCCAACGAACCAGCACCGCATTGCGCGACATCCCTGGCTTTCCGAAGCTGGTCAACCGGCTGGTCACCGTTGGCGAGGAGACAGGACGCCTTGGCGACATGTGTCAGAAAGCAGCCGCCAGTCTTGCCGAAGAGGCTGATGTTCAGCTGCGCGCAATAGTAACGGCCCTCGAGCCAATCCTCATCCTGCTGATGGGTGGGGTTGTGTCCTTTGTCGTACTTTCGATGCTGCTCGCCGTCTATTCCATCTCCGACATCCAGTAACCCTGGATGCTCCAATAGGCCGACGCCGCGTCCGCATTGCGGTGATGAGTGAGATCAACGGTCGAAATTTGGTGCGCTGAGGCGCAGTCCTACGACGTGACCGGGGATGTCCGGCGTTCCCGCGATATGACTCACTACCGGCCTCTATAGATCCAAATTGAAAAGTTTGACGGCATTCGTGCGTCCAATCTTCAAGCGATCGGCTTCGCTGATGGCGGCGGTATCGAACCATTGGGCCGCATGGTCGATATTCTCAAATGGCCAATCAGTGGAGAAAAGGATCCGATCGGCACCAACCTCCAATAGGGCGTCTATGAGCGTTTGGGTTCGAAAATTGCCGGATGTGGTCAGATAAAAATTGTGCTGAAAGTACTCGCCGAAGGTCTTTTGGGCAGGATAGGTTTTGGGCGCTTTCACCCAAGCGTTTCGATTATCGATCCGCCACATGCTGTAGGGAAGTCCTTCACCCATGTGACCCAAGACGATCTTGAGCCTTGGATGGCGATCAAACAGACCGCTCGCCATGAGGCGAAGCGCATGGACCGCCGTTTCCTGGCCAAAAGCCCAGGTCGGCCCCAGCAACCACGGATGCCCGTCGTAGATTTGCGACCACGAGGGAATCGGGTTGCGAGGATGCAAGTAGAAGGGCACATCCAGGTTTTCGACCAGACCCCAAAAATCAGCATATTGAGGGGCATCATAATACACGCAGTTTTCGGGTGAACCGATCTGCGAAAAGCCGTT
>CAIZEE010000603.1 GCA_903931835.1 uncultured Elstera sp. | reverse complement strand
TAGGCGGCGAGATAGGCTTCCATCGAAAGATGCGTCTCGGCATAGCGGCGGGCACCCTTGCGGATTCGCGCGGCAAGCTTGGGGTGTTCGAGCAGGTCGAGCACCCGCTCGGCCAGCCCGTTACCCGCCGCATCACGCACCGTCAGATGCGCCGCCGAACCGAGGCGCTCAACCTCGCCATGCGCGCCGGCGGCGAGCGATCCGCGGCCGAGCGTTTCGTAGACCGAGAATTTCACGCTCGACGAGCCCGCATTAAGGATCAAGGTGGGTCGGCGCACCAGCGTCAACCACGCTCAACGTTGGTCGAGCGCCTTGCGCGCGCATACAAGGCGGCGATGGCGGCACTCGCCATGCGCGTGCGCAAATTATCCGCGCGGCTGGTCAGGATAATCGGGACGCGGGCACCCAGCACGATCCCGGCCGCATCAGCATTAGCCAAGAAAATCAATTCCTTGGCGAGCATATTGCCGGCTTCTAGATCCGGCACAAGGAGGATGTCGGCGTCGCCGGCCACCGGCGATTTGATGCCCTTGACGAGTGCCGCCTGCGGGCTGATCGCGTTGTCAAAGGCCAATGGACCATCGATCAAGCCCCCGGTGATCTGCCCCCGATCTGCCATCTTGCACAGGGCGGCGGCGTCGAGCGTTGCCGGCATTTTGGAATTGACCAACTCGACCGCCGCCAATATCGCCACCTTCGGTGTCTCAATACCAAGCGCCTGCGCCAGATCGATCGCGTTGCGGATGATATCGGCCTTATCGTCCAGCGTCGGCAGGATATTGACGGCGGCATCGGTGATGAAGAGCGGCTTGTGATATGTCGGCACATCCATGATGAAGACGTGGCTGACGCGCCGTTCGGTACGAATACCGCTGGCGCGGTCAACCACGGCGGCCATCAGCTCGTCGGTATGCAGGCTGCCCTTCATCAGCGCGTCTACTTTGCCTTCGCGAACCAGTTCGACGCCGCGTGACGCTGACGCGTGGCTATGGTCCGTCGGGATCAACGTGAGCGCTGAAATATCCTGCTTCTTGGATGCTGCGAGCGCCCGGATACGCGCCTCGGGCCCGACCAGAACCGGTGTGATGAGGCCAGCCTCGGCCGCCTCGATCGCGGCGGCGAGGGAGGTTTCATCACACGGATGAACGACCGCTGTTCTGACCGGAGCCCCGCCCTGGCAACGACGAATCAGGGCTTCGTATTTCCGGTGCAACGGCTCATCCGCCGACATCCGTCTCTCCCCCTGCAATGGTCGTGGATCATGGTAGCCACCCTAGCACCGCCGGCCTTGACCTGTATCAATGTCTACAGATCGACGCTTTGCCTAACTGGTAATCTGATTTCCCAACGAGCGTCGAGGACATCATGATCACCCAACCGACAGACCGCGACATCCAGTTGATCCGTCACATGCGCACCCGCCAAGGCAACGAAGCGCCGCGCGATTCCTTGGCGTTGAGCGCTGACTGGCTGCATTTCAAGCTCGGCATCCCCGACGATAATTGCGGTGAGTTCAAGGAGAAGTGGCACTATGTGCAGAACGTCGCTGGCGGGCATTGGAATGTGCTGTGGCCGGACGGCAGCACCACTATCTTCATGGAATGCGATCAACCGGGCACGCACCAGCGCATCGCCGCGTGGCGCGCGCATATCTGATCGAAGCCCATTCCCTGGAACTAGGGTCTGACTCGCAGTTCAATGTGAACCGATCAGACCCTAGCGATCGTCATCGTCGAACAGGATGCGCTGAGCGGCGCCGTCCAGATCCTCATATTGCCCATCCCGCAGCGACCATAGAAACAGCGCGAGGCCACCGAGGCCAAGCGCCAGGCTGATCGCGATCAGATAAAGCATAACTGTCATTTGCCGGGTCTCCTAAAGCTGTTGGCCAGCACAATGACCGACGAGCTCGACATCGCCGCCGCCGCCAGCCACGGCGTGACCAGGCCTGCGATCGCCAGCGGAACGAACATCAAATTATAGGCGATCGAGAAGGCGACGTTCTGCCGAATGAGACGCCTTGCATGACGGGCTATCAGGATGGTCTGTGCGACAGGAGCGAGAAGGTTGCCCTGGAACACGATGTCGGCCGCATTCTGGCTGATATCCTGTGCCGTCGACGGCGACATCGAGACCAGGGCGGTCGCCAGCGCCGGCCCATCATTCAGCCCGTCTCCAACCATCAGCACGCGATGACCCTCGTCGCTCATGCCCTCCAGCGCTGCGACCTTGTCGAGTGGCGAGCACTCCGCCAGCCAGCGCCCGATCCCGACCTTATCAGCGAATTTTGCCACCGCGTCATATCGATCGCCCGAGACGATCCGGACGGTCAATCCATGGCGGCGCAGTTGGTCAACGACTGACCCGGTGTCCGCACGCGGCTGCTCGGCGAACCGAAAACGGGTCGGCGATAATCCGTCGCCGGCGAGCCATAGCTCGGGACCTGTCGCGGACGAAGCACCCGATGCGCCGCAAAATTCAGCGCTGCCGAGCCGCCGCAGACCATCGGGCGACCGCCACAAGACGCCGCGCCCCGGTATCTCCTCAACCTCGCCGCTCGCGACCATTGAGGAGCGATGTGCACGCAGCAGGGCACGGGCGAGCGGGTGCCGGCTCGCCGCCGCCAGCATGGAGGCCAGATCGAGCGCAGACGGATCGATTGCAGCCACATCGCTCAAAGCAAGTTCGGGTTCGCTCAGCGTACCGGTCTTGTCGAACACAACCGTGTCCACCGTGGCAAGCCGCTCCAACGCCGTCGGCGATTTCAGCAGAATGCCGGCGCGGAAGAGCCGGCCGGTCGAAATCACCTGGACGGCGGGCACTGCCAAGGCCAGCGCGCAGGGACAGGTGATGATCAGCACGGCAGCGGCGTTGAGCAGAGCGACAGACCAGGGTGCGCCTAACGCGAAGTGCCAGCCGAGACCGGTCGCCAGCGCCGTTAGATGAACGACAGGAGCATAGCGCCGCGCGATGCGATCGGCGAACAGGACGAAGCGGCCGCGCCGCGCCTCCGCCGCTTCGATCAACCGCACACATTCTGCCAGCACCGTCGACGCGCCGGTCGCTGTGGCGACGACGAGAAGCGGCGCACCAAGGTTGAGCGTTCCCGCGAAGACCGAAGCGCCCACCGCAACGCTGACCGGCACGCTTTCCCCGGTAATCAGGCTTTGGTCGAGCATCGAGGCGCCTTCGATAACGACGCCGTCCACGCCGATCCGCTCGCCACTCGCGACCTGCATGCGCCACCCAGGCTCAACCACCTCAGCCGCACAGATCCGGGTGCTGCCATCCGGTGCTACGATGGTGACCGAGGTGGCGCGCAGGGCGATCAACTGTTCAGCCGCCACGCGCGCCCGACGCCGTGCAACATGATCAAGCGTGCGGCCGATCAGCAGGAAGAACAGCAAGGTGACGGCAGAATCGAAATAGGCGTGCGGGCCGCTTTCGATTGTTTCAACCAGGCTCATCACGGTAACCAGCAGCACGCCGATCGTGATCGGCACATCCATGTTCGTGCGGCCATGGCGCAGCACACCCCAGGCCGATGCGAAGAAGGGCCGGCCGGCATAGGCGATCGCCGGCAGGGCGATGAGTGCGGATATCCAATGCAACAAATCGCGCGTGGCGGTGCCGATTTCGTCACTGCCGGCCCAGATGCCGATCGACAACAGCATGATGTTGCCGGCGGCAAACCCCGCGATCGCGAGCGAACGGACCAGCCTGGCACCGGTTCGATCGTCCGCCGCCCTCAAGCATGACGGATCAAACGGCACCAGCCGGTAGCCAAGCCCTTCAATCTGCGCGACTAGGCGCGTTGCATCCCCTTGGGTACCTCGCCAGCGGAGCTTCAGCCGGCGGGTCGTCATATTGACGCGTCCCTCGATCACGCCCGGCTGCTTGGCCAGAACCGATTCAATCAGCCAGACGCAAGCGCCGCATTGCACACCCTCGACCATCAGATTGAGGCTGAAGACCCCGCTGCCGTCGGTGGTCACAAAACGATCAAGCCCCGGATGCTCCCCGACCTCTTCGGGACGCAGCGGCCGTGCCGAGGTGTCCATGGTGCGCGAACGGTAATATCGGCCAAGACCCAGTGTCTCGATCATCTCGTAAGCCGCTGCGCAGCCCGGACAACAAAAAGCCCCCGCGCTGTTCACTTCGCCGCCGATCGGCAAGCCGCAATGCCGACAGCGCGCCGCCGTAAGGTCGAAATTGCCGGCGGCGGTCAGCGTCATGGCGTGATCAGACGACGGGCCGCCCTGAAGATCGTCTCGCCTTGTTGCGCTTCCAGCTTCAGATCCCATTGACCGAGGGCCGGGACCGGCTGGGTAGCCTGATAGACGCCACCGGCGACCGGCACGAATGAGAGCTGAAACCGCTCGGTCGAGCCGACAGGGCGTTCGATTGTTCCGGTGACGGCGAGCGCATTGAGCGCGGCCCCCTGCTTGTCGGCGAAACGCAGCCTGACCTTGCCAGCCTCGATGGCGCTGTCGACCTGCCAACCTTGTTCGGCCTGACGAGCGGCATCTGCCAACACACGATTATAGGCGGTGCCAACCTCGTAAGGCTTGGTCGCCGCCTCGCCGGGGAAACTATGCGCAGCGGCCCAGATCAAGCCGATATTTACGGCGATGGTGACGCCGAGCCCTCCCGCGATCCACCAGGGAAACCACTTCCAGGCGGATGCAGAGGGGACGTATGCGGGTGTATCCATCGATGCTTACTCCAGGATCAGGGGCCCAGGATCAGGGGGCCAGAAACACTGACCGATAGGTGGTTTTCTCGCCCGTCACGGGGTCGTTCAAGGTAAAGATGATTGGCCGCGACGACGGGCCTTGCTCGCCGGCATGCACCAGGACGCGGAAGGTCCCAACGGAGTCTGGCTTTACCGGCAGCACGGCGTCCGCAGCCGGCGCGTCGCCAGTCTCGGCAACCTGGATGGTCGCGCCGTCGAGGCCTTCACTGCCAAGAGCGAAGTCATGTGCGACACGGGTTTTGTTGACGATTTTAATCGTGTAGCCGTTGCGCAGCGACCCATCTGACAGCCGGACGAAGAGCGGCGCGCGATCACGCTGCACTGAGATCGAAAAATCCGCTCGTGCGGCGAATGCTCCGATCATCGCGACGCCGACTACGCCCAGCAGCCCCAGATAGATCAGGCTGCGCGGCCGGATGAGCCGAAGACGCGGCACCAGCCCCTGCGCGCGCGCTGTCTGGTTCGCCAGGCTATCCCAGGTGATCAGGCCCTTCGGGCGATCGACCCGGTGCATGATCTCGTTGCACGCGTCGACACACAGCCCGCAGCCAATGCATTCGAGCTGCACGCCATCGCGAATATCGATGCCGGTTGGACAAGCGGCGATACATTGACCGCAATCGATGCAGTCGCCGCGGCCCGTCCAATCCTGCCCGGCCTTATGGGGGCCGCGTTGCTCGCCGCGCCAGGCCTGATAAGTGACCGTAATCGTCTGGTCGTCGAACATGGCGGACTGGAAGCGCGGCCAAGGGCACATATAGGTGCAGACCTGTTCACGCGCCCAGCCGGCGAGCAGGTAGGTCGTCGCGGTAAAAAGGCCGGCAAAGGTATATTCGGCAGTCGATGCTTCGCCGCGGACGAACTCCACGGCCAGAGTGGGCGCGTCGACATAGTACATGATCCACACGCCGCCGGTCGCCGCCGCGACAACCAGCCAGGCGCTGTGCTTGGCGACCTTACGCCAGATCTTGTCGAACGTCAGCGGGCCGGCATCGCGGCGCAGGCGCGCACCGCGATCGCCCTCGATCAGCCGTTCGACCCACATAAACAGATCGGTCCAGACCGTTTGTGGGCAGGCATAACCGCACCACAACCGGCCAGCGATGCTGGTCACTAAAAACAGCGCCACGGCAGCAACGATTAGAAGGCCGGTCAGGTAGTAGATTTCCTGTGGCCAGATCTCCAGATCGAAGAAAAAGAAGCGGCGTGCGGCGACGTCGAGCAGCACCGCTTGATCCGGTTCGCCCGGACCACGATCCCAGCGAATCCAAGGCAGAACGTAATAGACGGTCAGGCAAAAGATCAGGACCGCCCACTTCACGCGCCGTACCGGCCCGTGCACCGCCTTGGGATAGACGCGCACCCGATCGGCAAAGAAATGCACAGCCTCCGCCGGATCGGTTTCAACCTTGCCGATTTTACCCGGCGCTCGGCGCTGGGCGAGTAGTGTCGTCATCGTAGCCTACTCACCCCCGCCGAAGGCGTGGACATAGAGCGCCAGGCTCTTGATCGTCGCTTCGTCAAGACGACCGGTCCAGGCCGGCATCACACCCTGGCGCGGATTGGTGATCTGGCGAATGATGGCCGCCCGATCCCCGCTATAGAGCCAGATATTGTCCGACAGGCGCGGCGCGCCAAAGTCGTGATTGCCTTCGCCCTTGTCACCATGACAGCTGGCGCAATTATCCGCGAAGAGGGCGGCACCAGGCTTGAGATCGGCACCAGCGGCGGCGTGACCCGACAATGACAGCACAAAGTCCGCCACCTGGCCGATCTGCTTGTCATCCAGCAGGCCGTCGGCACCAAACCGCGGCATCGCCGAATCTCTCGTCTCCGGGTGACCGCTGCGAATGCCATAGGTAATGGTGCGCTGGATATCCTCGAGCTTGCCGCCCCACAGCCAGTCGTCATCGGCCAGGATCGGATAGCCCGCCCGACCGGAGCCCGCTGTGCCATGGCAGGGCTGGCAGTTATTGGCGAAAGCGATACGCCCGGACGCAAGGGCCACCGTCTTGAGCTCGTCGTCCTGAGCCACCTTGGTAATGTCGGTCGCAGCGATGCGCTGCATCGCGCCAGCATGCACCTGATGGATCTCGGCAACCTCGTGATCCACGGCGGTACGCTGAGAATAACCGAGCAGACCCGCGAAATAAGTGCGTCCAAGTGGAATGGACGGGTAGAGCAGCATAAACACCAAGGCCCAAACCACGCAGACGGCGAAGGTATACAGCCACCATCTTGGCACCGGCGTGTTCAATTCCTTGATGCCGTCCCACTCATGGCCGGTCGTCTCGGTTCCGGTATGGTCGTCTTTTTCGATCTTGGTTGGCACGATCAGTCTCCTAGCCCGTCGTCGCGTAGTGGGATCGCGCCGTGATCCTCGATCTTCGCCTTGTTCGATGGCCAATAGGTCCATACGGCGAGAACCACGAAGCTGGTCATGACCACCACAATCGAGTGGTTCTGCAGCCAGGTAACAACCGTCAGAAATTCATGCATGGCGTCCTCCTATTGCTGCAGGTCTTCTTGGGTGGCGTCGGCGAAATTAACCATCGTGCCGAGCACCTGGAGATAAGCGACAAGCGCATCGAGCTCGGTGACCGGCTTGGCCCCGGTCTCGCCCACCACGGTGGTTTTCGCATACCGCTTGGTGAGCGCGCCCTGATCGGAATCGGGATGCGCCTGCGTCTCCAGATCAACACGTGCGTTCTGGATCATCTCATCGGTATAGGGCACGCCGACGATCCGGTTCGCCTTAAGATGCTCGGCGATATCGTCATATTTGAGCGGGTACGCGGCGAGGAAGGCATAGGCCGGCATGATGGTTTCGGGAACCAGCGCCGACGGCTGCTGCAGATGGGCATAGTGCCAATCGTTTGAGTATTTGCCGCCGACGCGCGCCAGATCCGGCCCATTGCGCTTCGAGCCCCATTGGAAGGGATGATCGTACATGCTCTCGGCCGCGAGGCTGTAATGGCCATACCGCTCGACCTCATCGCGCAGCGCCCGGATCTGCTGGCTGTGACACAGATAGCAGCCCTCGCGGACATAGATATTGCGTCCCATCAGCTCGAGCGGCGAATAGGGCCGCATGCCCTGCACGCGTTCGATCGTCGTTTCGATCGCAAATAGCGGAATGATCTCGACGATGCCGCCTATGGCGACCACCAGCAGCGTGCAGACGGTCAGCAGGATCGCGTTACGTTCAAAGATTTGATGGCTGAATTTGGCCATGATTATTGCCCCACCTGGACGCGGCCGTCAGACGGCTCGGTGGAGCGGTCATGGACCGTTTTCCACAGGTTGAAGACCATGATCAGGGCGCCGGTGACGAAGAAGACGCCCCCCAACGCACGGATCAGATAGAAGGGGTGCATCGCCAGTACGGTCTCGACGAAGCTGTATTGCAGGAAGCCGTAGGCGTCGTAGGCTCGCCACATCAGACCCTGCATGATGCCTGCGACCCACATCGAGGTGATGTAGAGGACGATGCCGAGCGTCGCGATCCAATAGTGCCAGGAAACCAGTTTGGTCGAATAAAGCTGCGTGCGCTTCCACAGAACGGGCACCAGATAATAGATCGCCCCGAAGCTGATGAAGGCAACCCAGCCGAGCGCGCCCGAATGCACGTGCCCGATCGTCCAGTCGGTATAATGGCTAAGCGCGTTGACCTCACGCACCGACATGACCGGACCTTCGAAGGTTGACATGCCGTAGAAGCCCACGGCGGTAACCGAGAAACGCAGTGCCGGATCGGTGCGCAGCTTGTCCCAGGCGCCCGACAAGGTCATCAGGCCGTTGATCATGCCGCCCCAGGACGGCATCCACAGCATGATCGAAAACGCCATGCCCAGCGTCTGCGCCCAGTTGGGCAGTGCCGTCCAATGCAGATGATGCGGACCGGCCCAGACATAGAGGAAGATCAGCGACCAGAAATGAACGATCGAAAGCCGATAGGAATAAACCGGCCGCCCCGCTGCCTTCGGGATGAAGTAGTACATCATGCCGAGGAAGCCTGCCGTCAGGAAGAAGCCGACCGCGTTATGGCCATACCACCATTGGATCAGGGCGTCTTGAACCCCTGAGAAGGCCGAATAGCTCTTGGCGCCGAAAAACGACACAGGAACGGCCAGATTGTTGCCGATATGGAGGACGGCGATGGTCAGGATGAACGCCAGGTAAAACCAGTTGGCGACATAGATATGCGGCTCCTGACGCTTTAAGAGCGTGCCGATGAAAACGACGGCAAAGGCGACCCAGACGACCGTCAGCCACAGATCGATGTGCCATTCGGGCTCTGCGTATTCACGGCTCTGGCTAAAGCCCATCACATAGCTCAAGGCCGCCATCACGATGAAGAACTGGTATCCCCAGAAGACGAAATCGGCGAGCGCAGCGCCACCGAACAGGCGAGCGCGGCAGGTGCGCTGAACCACGAAAAAGCAGGTGCCGATCAATGCCGAGCCGCCGAACGCGAAGATCGCGGCGGAGGTGTGGACCGGCCTCAACCGACCGAAATTAAGAAACTCGAGGCCGAAATTGAGTTCGGGCCAGGTCAGCTCCAGCGCCAGATAAAGGCCAACGGAAAATGCGACCACCGCCCAGAACACCGCAGCGATGACGAATTTGCGGACAACGGCCTCATTATAGGCGACGACGCGCGGCAGAGCGGCGGCATCGTCAGCAAAACCCGTGCGGGGCAGCGCAGCATCAACCACGATTGTGCCCCACCGACGCTACCGCAAGCGCCCGCTTGCGGCCGCGATGAAGCCAAACTCGTTCGGCAATGAAGCACACGCCGAATACGACGAGTCCCAGCCCAAAGACGAGCATCTCGTCATCGTGTGCCTTCGCCGCCAGGATGCCGCCGAGCAGCGCGAACGCCGCTACCATGACCCCTACTATGACATCGCTTGTCGTTTCTTGCATAACAGCCCCCGCGTTCAGCGCACCCGACCAGCATCGATCGCTGGTTTAGGGGGCGCTTGTCCGACTTGATCGGGCCAAGCTAGCGTTAAGCGAAGGAGCGCCTCCTTGATCTGTATCAAGCGACGGCGAGATGTCATGACATAAGGTTCAACGCTGTCTCTTCGGGAGCGTCGCCCGTGTTGCCGTTCGAAACCATGAGCCAGCTTTGCAGCGCCGCCGCCGCGAGCACGGAGGGGTACGCTTTGCCGGCTATCCTTCTGGCGACCGGCTTGACCGGCAGCATCGTTCACTGCGCGCCGATGTGCGGGCCGTTGGTACTCGCCCAAGTCGGCGATCGCCTTGCGCGCCTGCCGCCGGCGCGTCTATGCGAGCTAAGTCGCCTCGGCGCAGCAGCGCAACTGCCCTATCATCTAGGCCGCATTACGACCTACGCAGCACTCGGCGCCCTGGTGGCATTGGCCGGCGGCTGGCTGATCGACATTCCCTGGCTCGGTTGCCTCCGCGCCGTCTTCCTGCTGACTGCCGCACTTTATTTCATGATCACGGCTTTGGCGCGCCTCGGTATCGTCCGTACGACACCGCTTGCCGGTTCACCCCGCGTGGTCATGCAGGCGATGCGGCGGATCGCAGGGCCCGCACGTGCGCTTGGAAGTTTCCCGATGGGTCTGGCGCTAGGGTTCCTGCCCTGCGGCCTTGTCTATGCGGCACTTGGTATTGCCGCAGCAAGCGGGCGGCCGCTGCTCGGCGCCTTCGGCATGGCGGCGTTCGGCCTCGGCACCGTCCCAACGCTCGTTGCCGTCGGGCTTCTTGGACATGCCGCAGCGAAAGAGGTGCGGAGTTTCACGGCGGCGGCGTCGCCCTTTCTGATGCTCGCCAACGCAGCGCTTCTAGCGTCGCTGGCGCTGGCGAGCCTGATCGGGGCTGATCGCTAGAATTTATAGCCGACGCCGAACCCCAGAATGGTCGGATTGATGTCGACATTCGCCTGCGCCAAGGCGCCGCCGTTCAGCTTCACCGTCGTGTTCAGGAATATGTGCTTGATGTCGGCGTTGATGTACCAGTTGCCTTCCAGGTGGTAGTCAAACCCGGCCTGCAGCGCCGCGCCGAAATTATCGTCATAATGGACCGAGGTGATCCCGGCCGTGCGCGTGCCGCTTTGGTCATAGAACCAAGTGTAATTTACGCCGGCGCCGACGTAAGGGCTGAAGCTTTCCGCTGGCAGGAAGTGGTACTGCAGGGTGAGCGTCGGCGGCAGTAAGCGGACATCGCCCAGATGCAGCAAGCCGGCGGCGGGACTGTTCCAGTCGACCGTATGCTTGGGCGAGGCCGCGATCAATTCGAGGGCAAAATGATCGGTCAGGAAATAGCTGAAATCGACTTCCGGTGCCGCCTCGTCGGAGATCTGCGG
>CAIZEE010000602.1 GCA_903931835.1 uncultured Elstera sp. | reverse complement strand
GCCCTCGCGCCGCGTTCATGACCACGAAGACAACACTAGACCAAGGTCAGAACCGAAAAATGAACAGAGACAGAGAATCAATTAGACAACAGTTTACTTATTAGATCGTGCCAATCCTGGTTTGGAGTGAACCCCGAATTCAATTTTGCGTCCCCCGAATTCCAAACCTCTAATCATCGGATAGCAGCAACTCAGCAATTTTCGTCGTGCAGGTCACCTGTTTCGCCACCGGCGACCGAATTTTCTTCAGCTCGAGTTTGACCTCTCCATTTTTATCGAAAGCCTTCGCGCTGGCTTCATCCTCGACACCGTCGATATAGCAACGGCCGCTCGTATCGTCGCTGCGCACCACCAATACGGACATGCTGGGCGCCAGGTTGCGCACCAGGAAGCTGGCATGGGAAATCAGATCGTCATAATAGGCGACCGCCTTGGTGATCTGGTCACGCGCAACGGTTTTGTCGAACTGACCGACGACGAACATATCGAGGCCGAGATTGAATGTGCCGGGAAGCTGGCTCACCCGTTTTACCATCGGGTTGCGCTGATAGAGATCGGCGCGGATCGGCAGGTCGGTATCCCAATATTTGTCGATCTTGACCTTGATCGGCTGACCGTTATCGTCATAGGTCAAATCGATATCTTGCGGTCTCAAGTCCTTATTGGCGGGCGTGAAAACGAACGCGAAGCTGA
Source organism: uncultured Elstera sp. (assembly GCA_903931835.1). GTDB lineage: Bacteria > Pseudomonadota > Alphaproteobacteria > Elsterales > Elsteraceae > CAIZEE01. Next base: position 2,616 of record CAIZEE010000602.1, on the reverse strand, counting down.
TAACCGAGGAAATATCGCTCCCGTTCTCCAGAAAATCATTGAGGTGAAAGGCATCGACGTAGGTCTGGTAGGGGCTTTCCTTGATAAAAGGCGGGGATGACGGCGGCGATTCGGCATAGGTCGCCGAAAGAGAGAAGAAATATAAAAGGGGAAAAACGTATTTCTTCATTTTTCTCTCGCCTGCCCTCTACCCTGAAATCTTCGCCACCATCACCGTCGTCGACTGCCCCGGCGTCAGTTTTGCCAGTTCCGCAGTTCTGCGGAAACTATAATGAATTGACCTGCGCGACGGCGATGGAGCGACCCCTGAATTCAATATAGTGTCCTCCGACTTCTCAACAGGCCGCCGCTCAGAACGGCCATATCGAACCTACAGAGCGGCGGCGTTGTTGGTATCAGGCCGCGCGAACCGTGGCGAGGAACTGGTCGACCTGGCCACGGAGCGCCTCGGATTGTTGGGACAATTCGCTGGCGGCTCCGAGGACTTGCGTGGCGGCCGAGCCGGTTTCGGCCGCAGCCGTGGACACTCCCTCGATATTCGTGGAGACTTCGTTGGTGCCGAGCGCTGCCTGCTGGACGTTGCGGGCGATCTCCTGTGTCGCCACCCCCTGCTCCTCGACGGCTGATGCAATCGAGGTCGCGATCTCATCGATATTGCCGATCGTGACTGAGATTTCCTCGATGACCCGAACGGACTCGGCGCTGGCCCGCTGCACTGCCTTGACCTGGGCGGAGATTTCTTCCGTCGCTTTCGCTGTCTGATTTGCGAGCGACTTGACCTCGGAGGCGACCACCGCGAAGCCCTTGCCGGCCTCGCCGGCGCGGGCCGCCTCGATGGTGGCGTTGAGTGCGAGTAGATTAGTCTGTCCGGCGATGCTGTTGATCAGCGTTACGACAGTGCTGATCTTTTGCGCGGTCTCCTCCATCTCCTGGATGGATTGACGCGCCCTCTCCGCACCGGCCACGGCAGATCCGCAAACCCTGGCCGAATCGGTAACCTGACGGCTTATCTCCGAAATGGAACTGGAGAGTTCCTCCGTCGCCGCAGCGACCGTCTGGACGTTGGTCCTGGCTTGTTCCGATGCTGCCGCGACGGTCGCCGCCTGGGACGCCGTTTCCTCCGCAGTCCCGGACATTGTCTCGGCGGAAGACTGTAGTTCGACTGCCGAAGATGACACGCCGTTGACAATGCCCCGGACGCTGGCCTCAAACGCGTCCGCCATCGTCCGAAGGGCCATTTTCTTTTCGTGTTCCGACCGGCGCTTCAGCTCTTCCTGTTCGCCACGCAAACGTTCGGCCTCAATCATGTTGTCTTTGAAGACTTGGACGGCGCCTGCCATGGTGCCAATTTCATCGCGCCGATCACGAGATGGGACCTCGGTCGCGGTATCACCTTCGGCAAGCCGGGTCATTGCCCGGGTCAGCATCACGATCACGCGGGTTACGCTCACGTTCAGCAGCCAGGATAGGGCGGTTGCAACCAGGACTGACAGCGCGCCGCCGAAATAGATGGTGGTACGCGAGGAAGAGAAGGCATCCGCCTGAGCGGCGTCGCGCTTGAGAAGGAGCGAGGTTTCCTCACTGACCATTTCGCCGATCTTGGCGCGGATGCCGTCCATGCTCTTCTTGCCGGCGCCGGACGACTCCAATGCCCGTGCGCGATCGGCCGTATCGGGCTTGGACATGAGCGCGATTTCCTTCTCCGCCACGCCATTCGCCCAATCATCGGCCAGTGCAGCGACATCGTTAAGCCGTTGCTGTTGCTTAGCATTATCCGCCGTCAGCTGGCGTGCCTTGTCAAACGATCGTTTGAAGTCCGCCTTCCCCGCATTGTAGGGCTCAAGAAACTTGGCGTCGCCGGAAACCAGAAAACCGCGCACGCCGGTTTCCTCGTTCACCATCGCGGTGACCATGCCATGCAGCTCGTCCAAGACTTCGTGGGTGTGACTGGCCCACCCCGTCGAGTCTTCGATGAACGCCAGGCGCTCATAGAGAAATACGCTGCTCGTAATCATTACGGCTATGATCAAAGAAAAGGCCAAAAGAAGCTTTGTCCCTATCGCTCTATCCTGCAAAAATCTCATTTAAATCTCCCCACCTACGAAATGCCACCTACCCGATGTAACCGACCTTACCAAGGTCTCTACAATGGATAGACTGCGAATACTGTCAGTACGGGACTTCTATTCGATGTCCTGTCGCCCGCAGCACTGAAGCTATACACTCAATAAAAGCCTCAGTTATGAAAATTCTATGAATAATGTGGGGAGTATACTTAGGTATAATAAGCATACTTAGGTATAATGGTGAGCAGCCGACACTTGCATTCCGCCCAACGATAATCGCTAGAAAGTTGGCGATGGCGGTCCAGGGGCGCCATACTGAATTGAACGCCCCGAAGGCCGCCCTACCCCTGGCTACCCCGATATCTTCGCCACCATCGCCGTCGTCGACTGGCCCGGCGTCAGCTTCGCCAGCACGATCTGGCCGCCATAGCTTTCCACCACATCCGCACCAACCACGGTTTCCTTGGTGTAATCGGCACCCTTGACCAGCACATCCGGCCGGATCGCGGTGATCAGCGCCAGCGGCGTGTCCTCGGCGAACAGGGTTACG
>CAIZEE010000601.1 GCA_903931835.1 uncultured Elstera sp. | reverse complement strand
GAGGATCTGGTGTTGCTGGACGAGATGCCGGGCGAATTCGAGGCAGAGCATCCTGCCCGTGTCGCAGAGATCGATCCCAGCCAACGCCACGCCATGGCCGAGCGCTACTTCCAGATCCTGATCAATCGCGAGCACGGCTCGACCGAAGTTACCCAGTTCATCGGCAATATCCCACTGTCGAAAGCGGAGCCGCATAAGCATCTCTACGAGGAAGCGCTAATCTTCCTGAACGGCGCCGGCGTGGTTTGGACGGAGCGGACCAAGACGCTGGTCGGTGCCGGCGACGTGCTGTTCTTGCCAGCCAAACAGACCCATTCCGTGCAATGCACCGTCGAAGGCGGCTTTGACGTGGTCGGCGTGATCTATCCGGGCGATAATCCGGCGATCAACTACTGAGCCGCGACCGCGACGGGGTTGCGGATTTTCCAGATGAAATACCCTGCCGTCAGCAGCACGAGCCAGGGCAGCCCGACAATCCAGGCGGTATTCCAGTCGGCATCGACCGCCATGGTGATCAGGATTGCGCCAAGCAGGCCGAGGGCGACGATCTGGATATACGGGAAAAACGGCATGCGAACCGGCAAATCCTCAAGCTTATGCCGCGCACGAAAGCGCAAATGGCTGAGCAGGATGACGATCCACACGATAATCGCGCCGAAAATCGCGATGCCGAACAGGTAATTATAGGCAAGCGGCGTGAATTTGGAGAGGCAGGCGCAAAGCAGGATGAAAACGCCCGACAGCATCGTCGCCACCACCGGCACGCCGGCCTTGCTCAAATGCCCCAGCATGGTCGGCGCATAACTTCCGCGCGACAGCGAAAACAGCATGCGCGAGCACAGATAGACATTGGTGTTCATGCTGGAGAGGGCGGCGCTGATCACCACGAAATTCATGATGCCGGCGGCATAGGGAATGCCGGTATGCACCAGCACGCGCACGAACGGGCTTTGTTCAACGACAGTCGCACCCGTTTCGGTCCAGGGGACGAAGGCGAGTACGATACCGAGCGCCAAGACATAGAACAGGAATAACCGGATCGCCATGGTGCGCAACGCCGCCGGAATCGCAATCTCCGGGTTCGGTACCTCGCCTGACGTGACTGCGATCAACTCAATGCCGACAAAGGAGAACAGGGCAAGGATCACCGCCATCCAAACGCCGTAAAACCCATGCGGCATGAACCCGCCCGGCAGCTTATAGAGATTGTCGACACCGACCGCCGGCAGACCGAGGCCGAAGACATTGGCAGCGCCAAGCACGATGAACAGCACGATCGCCGTCACCTTGATGACCGCAAACCAGTATTCCACCGTGCCGAAATTGCCGACCGATCGTGCGTTCACATAAAGCACGATGAAGGCGAAGCCGAGCGACCATAGCCAGACCGGCGCTTCTGGAAACCAATAGGTCATGTAGACGCCGGCCGCCACCGCCTCACCCCCGATCGCGATGATCTGCGCGAACCAATAGGTGTAGCGCACGATAAAGCCGGCCCAGGGATTGAGATAAAGCTCGGCATAGGTGCCGAAGGAGCCGGCGGTAGGGTGCATTACTGCCATTTCCGACAGGCTTAGCACCATCGCAACCGCGATAAACGCGGCAATCGCGTAGCTTACCAGGACCGCCGGGCCGGCATAGCCGATCGCAAGGCCGGCCCCCATGAACAGGCCGGTGCCGATCGCCCCGCCAAGGCCGATCATCACCACCTGCGCCTTAGTCAGGTCCTTGTGAAGGCCCTGCTCACGCTCGACAATTTCCAACTCGTCCAATAGCACCCCCCGGTCGCAAAACCGATCGTAGCGCCATTGGCTGGAATTAGTCTTCAGCCCTTTTGATTGCGGCCTCAATCAGTTCGGCGGCACGCTCCGGGCCAACCCACCCGGTCAGCTTCACCCACTTGCCCTTTTCCAGATCCTTATAGTGCTCGAAGAAATGGGCGATCTGCTGGATCAGCAATTCGGGCAGGTCCTGATAGGTTTTGACGTCGTCGAACAGCGTCGTCAGTTTGGAGACCGGGACCGCGATGATCTTCTCATCATGGCCGCTCTCATCCTCCATCATCAGCGCCCCGATCGGCCGAACTCGGATAACCGCACCGGCCGCGACGGCCAATTGGCTGACCACGAGAACGTCGATGGGATCGCCGTCATCGGACAGCG
>CAIZEE010000600.1 GCA_903931835.1 uncultured Elstera sp. | reverse complement strand
GTCTGGGCGGCCACGGAATGGGCGGCGGAACGGGCAAGAGGCGGGTTCGGCGCCACGCTGATCGAATTTTTTACCTATCGCGCCGAAGGGCATTCAAGCAGCGACGATCCCGGCAAATACCGCCCTGCGGATGAGGCATCTCATTGGCCGCTCGGCGATCCGATTGAGCGCCTGAAGCAGCATCTGATCGGCATTGGCCATTGGGATGAGGAACGCCACACCGCCCTGATCAGCGAACTCGATGGACAGGTCCACGCGGCCATTAAGGAAGGCGAAGCGATCGGCACACTCGGCCAGTCCAAGCCCGCAGTGGCGGAGATGTTCGAAGGCGTGTTCGAAGACAGCGACTGGCGGCTGGACGAACAGCGCCGGGAATGCGGGGCCTGACATGCCGGTCATGACGATGATCCAGGCGCTGAACAACGCGCTCGACGTGATGCTGGGCCGCGACCCCGATATCCTGATCTTCGGGGAGGATGTCGGATATTTCGGCGGCGTTTTCCGCGTCACCGACAAGTTGCAGGAAAAGCATGGATTAACCCGCTGCTTCGACACGCCGATCTCAGAAGGCGGCATCATCGCAACCGCGATCGGCATGGGCGCCTATGGCCTGCGGCCGGTCGTTGAAATCCAGTTCGCGGATTACATCCTGCCCGCCTATGACCAGCTGGTGTCGGAGGCAGCGAGGCTACGCTATCGCTCCAATGGCGAGTTCTGGGCGCCGATCACCGTGCGCTCACCCTATGGCGGCGGCATTTTTGGCGGCCAGACGCATAGCCAGAGCCCCGAGGCGATCTTTGCCCATGTCGCGGGGCTGAAAACCGTGATCCCGTCCAATCCCTATGACGCAAAAGGCCTGCTGATCGCCGCGATCGAATGCAACGACCCGGTCATCTTTCTGGAGCCAAAGCGACTCTATAACGGGCCGTTCGACGGGCGGCATAACCAGCCGGTTAAGCCCTGGGCAGGTCACCCCTCGGCCAACGTCCCCGATGGGCATTACACCGTGCCTCTGGGCGAGGCTGTGACGGTCCGCGAAGGCCGCGATGTCACCATCCTTGCCTATGGCACGATGGTTCACGTTGCGCTGGCGGCTATCGCCGATACCGGCATCGATGCCGAACTGATCGACCTCCGCTCTATCGTGCCGCTCGATATCGAGGCGATCACAACTTCCGTCCGCAAGACCGGGCGCTGCGTCATCGTCCATGAGGCGACGCGGTTCAGCGGTTTCGGCGCCGAGCTTTCGGCGCTCGTTCAGGAACGCTGCTTTTATCACCTGAAAGCACCGATCGCCCGGGTCGCCGGGTGGGACACACCCTATCCGCACGCGTTTGAATGGGATTACTTCCCCGGACCCGCGCGGGTTGCCGCCGCCCTTCGCAGCAGCATGGAGGATTGAGGTCATGGCTCGCTATGAATTCCGGCTTCCCGATGTCGGCGAAGGCGTGGTCGAGGCGGAACTTGCAGCCTGGCATGTGAAGCCGGGCGACCAGGTCAAGGAAGACCAGATGCTGGTCGACATCATGACCGACAAGGCAACGCTGGAGATCACCTCGCCGGTCGCGGGCGTGGTCGTCAGGATCACGGGCAATCCGGGCGAGATGCTGGCCGTTGGCTCGGTTCTGGTTGAGTTTGAACTTGCGGGCGGCGCCGAGGAAAAATCGGCGGCGGCAGCGCCTGCCGCACCAGCCGCTCCCGTCTCCGCCCCTCCCTCCGCAGCATCGCCTACCCTGCTGGCCGCGCCGGCCACTCGGGCGCGGGCGAAGGATTTGGGCATTGCGCTCGACCAGGTCCCGGGCACCGGGCCGGATGGGCGGATCACCGACCATGACCTGGACAGCTTCATCGCGCGCAACACCAGCGCACCCGGCGCAAAGCCGCAGGGACAAAAGCGCGACGGCGTCACCGAAACCAAGATCATCGGTCTGCGTCGCAAGATCGCGGAGAAGATGGAGGATGCCTATCGCCGCATCCCACACATCACCTATGTCGAGGAATTCGACCTGACCGAGCTTGAAGGGTTGCGTCGAGAGCTGAACGAAGAACGCGTTGAGCCGCAGCCGAAACTGACCTTGCTACCGTTTTTCATGCGGGCGCTGGCGGTCTTGCAGCCCGAATTCCCCTTCGTCAATGCCCGGTACGACGATCAGGCCGGCATTCTGCATGCCTTCGACGCAGTGCATATCGGCATCGCCACCCAGACGCCGGACGGGCTGATGGTGCCTGTGGTCCGCCATGTCGAGGCGCTGGATCTATGGGAATGCGCCCGTGAATTATCGCGCGTCACTGCAGCCGCCAACAACGGCACGGCAACGCGCGAGGAGCTGAGCGGATCGACCATCACGATCACCAGCCTCGGCGCCCTCGGCGGCATCGCGACAACGCCGATCATCAACGCCCCGGAAGTCGCCATTATCGGGCCGAATAAGCTGGTTGATCGGCTGGTTCTGCAGAATGGTCAGATCGTCACTCGGACGCTGATGAATCTGTCCTCAAGCTTCGACCACCGCATTGTAGATGGGCATGACGTCGCCCGCTTCATCCAACGCATGCGCGCGCTTATCGAGCGGCCGGCGCGCCTGTTCATGGACCGGCATTAGGCGAGGCCTTGCCGGCCGTTATACCGATCAGCAGGGGGTGGCGGCAGCGCCGGCGACAGACCCAGCGCAGTTCTTTGTTGTAGGAAACTGGCTGTTCGGCGACAACAGCGGGACCACATGCTTATTGATGGAAGTCGCGTTGATGCCTAACCCGACGCATGGCGTGCTCCCCTTCATCAAAATCGGTGCAGCCGTCGGTGCAGTCGCGCTCGCCTTCGCCTTTACGGCGGGATGGCTAACCCCCGAACGCCTGTCGCCGGATCAGATTGTGGACTCGCTCGAACAGCGCGGCGGCGATCCGACCGGGCATCGCCGTAATCACGCCAAAGGCATCTGCTTCACCGGGTATTTCGAGGCCAATGGTGCAGGTACGCGTCTGAGCAAGGCAGCGATCTTCGCGACCGGCCGCTATCCGGTCATCGGCCGCTTTGCCATTGCTACTGGCGATCCAGTGGCCGCAGACGCGACCGGGCGCGTGCGCAGCATGGCGATCCGCGTGGTCGCGCCTAATGGCGAGGAATGGCGCAGCGGCATGAACGCGATGCCGGTATTCCCGGTCGCAACGGTCGAAGAGTTTTATCAATTGACGCTGGCGCAGGATATCGATCCCAAGACCGGCAAGCCTGATCCGACCGCGATCCCCCGTTTCGCGGCGTCGCACCCGGCCGTCGGCGTCTTTGCCCAGTGGGCGGCGACCGCGCCGTGGACGTCAAGCTATGCCGATCAGAGCTATTATGGCCTCAACGCTTTCCGCTTCGTCGATGCGCAGGGCGCCAGCCATGCGGTTCGGTGGGTAATGGTACCGGCAACGCCGGCCGAAACCATCGCCCAAGCCGACCTCGCCGCATTAGGGCCGGATTTCCTTAGCACTGATCTGAAGAATCGCGTGCAGAAAGGCGAATTGCGCTGGACGCTGGTAGCCACACTCGGCAGCCCGACCGATCCAACCAATGACGTGACCAAAGTCTGGCCGGCCGATCGCGAGCAGGTGGAGCTTGGCGCGTTGGTCATCCAAGCGGCACAAGACGAAGCAAACGGTCCCTGCCACGACTATAATTACGACCCGCTGATCCTGCCCCCGGGGATAGAGCCATCCGACGATCCGCTGCTGGCAGCCCGCTCTGCCGCCTATGCTGAGTCGTTCGACCGGCGCGCCGCTGAGGCTGATCACTATCCCAGAACAAAGGGGGCCGGCCAATGACTGGTTCGCCGACAATCTTCAGCCTGGCGCAGCGGATTTTCCACTGGGTCATGGCGGCGATGATTCTGGCGATGCTCTTCATCGGCATCGGCATGGTATCGACCGTGGAGCCACGCTATGTGACGCTTGTGTCAATCCACAAGCCGCTCGGTATTCTGATCCTGGCATTGGTGCCGATCCGGCTACTCTTGCGCCTGATCAAGGGCACGCCTCCGCTGCCAAGCGATCTGCCGCCATTGATGCGTTTTGCCGCGAAGGCATCGCATCTGGCGCTTTACGCCTTGATGCTGGCGACACCCCTAGTCGGCTGGGCGATGCTGTCGGCCGGCGGCTATCCGATCACTATCGCGGGCTTCTATCTGCCGGCGATTGCACCGCATGACGATGGGCTGCAAAGCGTGTTTCACATTGGTCACGTCGGGTTGGCGCTGTTGTTCTTCGCAACCATCCTGGCGCATTTCGCCGCCGCGCTGTTCCACTCGCTGGTCAGGCGGGATGGCGTGTTCCAGGCGATGTGGCCCTCCGGCTCCAGCCGCTAGCGACGGCGAGCGAAGCGATGGGTTCGCGCATCGCCGCACGATCGCGCTGCGCCGCCTGCGGCCATAACACTTCCGATTTTGCATGTGCGATGCCGTCGCCGCTGGCAAACAGCATGACGTCATATCCCATCGCAAGAAGCGCTTCGGTCAAATAGGAGACAAGCCGTTCTCTCCCGCCATAGGGCTTTGGCGGGACCGCTTCCATGAGGGGGGCAATTTGAACGATTTTCATGATAGAACCCATGCCGGAGAGCACTAGAGATACGTTTCTAATGTGCTCATCCCGGCATGGGTTCCGCGCCTGCGGCGACTCTCGCTCTAAAACTCCGCCTCTCTCCCAGAATATTCTTGTCAGCCTGCGGCTTTATTCAGCAGCGCTCGCCTCTGAGGCATTATGTCGCACCGGCAACTTCCACCCCGGACGAATGAAATGGCAGGTATAGCCATTCGGGATTCTCTCAAGATAATCCTGATGTTCGGGCTCGGCCTGCCAGAAGGGGCCAACCTTCGCGACTTCCGTCACCACCTTGCCCGGCCACAGATGGGACGCATCGACATCCGCGATCGTGTCGAGGGCAACCCGCTTCTGTTCGTCGCTGGTGTAGAAAATCGCCGAGCGATAGCTCAGGCCCCGATCATTGCCCTGCCGGTTCGGCGTGGTCGGATCATGGATCTGGAAGAAGAACTCCAAAATCTGGCGATAGCTGAGCTTGGCCGGATCGAAGATGATCTCGATCGCCTCCGCATGGGTGCCGTGATTGCGGTATGTCGCATTCGGGACGTCGCCGCCTGAATAGCCGACACGCGTGGAGATCACGCCATCCATCCGGCGGATCAGATCCTGCATTCCCCAGAAGCAACCGCCAGCCAGAACGGCACGTTCTTCCTTCATAGCAAATCTCCCCTTCAGTGATGCAGCCTTAGCTCGTCAATATGGGGTGCTGGCCCAAGCCATTCCATGGGCCCGATCTTATCCAGGATTGCCATTCAGGGAATACGCCACGCTGGGCATAGCTGGACGCTGTCTGTCCGCACGCCCTCTTGTCGCCGTTGGTTACGCAGCCTTCGCCATTGCGGCCACCCGCTCCCAGGTCGTCGCCACCATACTCGGCCGCGCCCGCATGCGATCCAGCCATGACCGAAGATTGGGATGGGCCGACGTCAGCGTCTCCCATTCCGGCGTCTCAAAGAAGAAGTCGAGTTGCGGCGCCATGAGAATATCAACCAGCGACAACTCGGCGCTGGCGAAAAACTGGCGATCGCCCAGCAACCGGGCGAGCTCTGCGAAAACCGCATGAGCCTTTGGCATGGCGGCACTGATGAGATCCTCGTCGGGAAGCTTCCCCATCAGCCGGGGACCAACCACGCGCTGAAAGCAAATGACGCTGCTGACACCCTGGAACAGATACCAGTCATTGATGTTCATCAGCTGGTCCATGCGCGCGGCCTCTTTGGCGTCCCACGGCGTAAAGGACGGCGTCGGTGCAATCCGGTCGATATAGCGAAGGATCGCCTGTGTCTCATAGAGGCTGAAATCGCCATGTTCGAGCACCGGCACGCGGCCGAAGGGATGGCGTGCCAGATGTTCAGGCAGACGGAACGTCCCCGGCGCCACTGGCCGCAACTGATAGGGCAGGCCCTTTTCCTCCAAGATCATAAGCGCCGCGCGGCCATACGGACTGCCCGGAATGCTGTGAATAATGAAGTCGGTCATTGTTACCCCCTTATGACTGGGCGTTGGCGTAGGAGAGAAAATTGGCGATCTGACGCGGCCAACCGCCATTGAGCTTACCGACATGGTCGCCGGCATCGGCGCCAAAGCGCTCCAGATTGCGATGCTCCAGCGTGACGATGGTACCGCCATTGGCGGCGGGCGCGAAGGTCAGTTCAACCTCGGTCAACAGCTGGGGATCATAGACCCATTGCGTACTGAGCTGCCAGCCGAGCAGAAGCCGCGAAGGTGGTTCCCAAGCGAGAACCTTGCCCCATCGTGTCTCATTGCCCTCGTCATCGCGCTCCAACCAATCACCACCCGGCTTCGGCTCGATGACGATGATGGTATGCGGGTTTTTGCCGACCGTCTGACCCTTGGGCCACCAAATTCCCATATGACTGGTAAACAGCTCAAAGGCTCGAGCAGGGGCGGCTTTCACCTGAATAGAATGCACGATGGGGGCGATGCTCATTCCGGGTTCTCCTGGTCGGTTTGTTTGTCGGCAAAATCCTTAAATGCGGTGAGTGCGGTGCTCCAATGGGCGTCGAGCCATTCCCGCATCGCCGCGATTCCGCGCGGATCGAGACGATAGATGCGGCGCGTACCCTCCGGCGTTTCGGTGACCAACCCTGCCTCCTTCAGCACCCGTAAATGCTGCGACACCGCTGGTCGGCTGACCGGTAACCCTTGTGCCAACTCCCCAACCGATGACGGTTTGGTCGCTACACGTTCGAAAATCATCCGGCGGGTCGCATCGCCGAGCGACGCAAAACTGTCGAGAGCGCGTTGAGTGTTAGCCATAACTTACGGTAAGTTTATGCTTACCATAGAGTCAAGCGGATTGAGTGAGGGCACGCTTGATCAGTTCCTCAGAAGGCGCGGACTTACGGATTTGTGAGCCTTCCGGCGCTCTTCGACCGGTCATTTTCGGCTGGACGACCAGTTATCGTTGTTCGCACACTGGGGCTGAGGGGACCAGCCAACATCATCCGTCGGGGGACCGAGATGCAACGACTGCTAAACGTTCCGGCCTCATTTTTTGGCATCGTTGTGGGAATGGTCGGCCTGGGCAATTGCTGGCGCGCGGCGTCACGGCTTTGGCAGCTCCCCCACCTGATCGGCGAGATCCTCATGCTGATCGCCCTGACAGCCTGGGTTGTCTTGCTGATCCTCTATCTGGCGAAGTGGGTATGGGCAAGGCCGCTGGCGCAGGCGGAGTTCCATCATCCGGTCCAATGCTGCTTCATCGGGCTGGCGCCGGTGTCCACGCTGCTGATCGCCCTTGCGGCGCTGCCCTATTCGCATGAGCTTGCTTCAGTCCTTTTCACCATCGGCGCTATCGGACAGCTTGCTTTTGGCGTTCATCGAACAGGGACTTTATGGACAGGCGGGCGTGACACTGCCGATACATCCTCCGTCGCTTTTTTGCCCACAGTCGCGGGCGGATTTGTCACCGCCATCGTCGCCGGGGCATTGGATGAGCCAATTGTGGGTAAGCTGTTCTTCGGGGCCGCGCTCTTCTCCTGGTTTGCGCTGGAATCCGTCGTTCTGCGGCGATTGATGGAAACGCCGACCATGGCGGTCCCCTTGCGGCCGACGCTCGGCATCCATTTCGCACCGCCCGTTGTCGGCTGCGCCGCGTATCTCAGCATCACCGCAGGCGAGCCTGATATGGTGGCGCTCGCCTTGTTCGGCTACGGATTGTTTCAGGGCCTCGTGCTGATCCGCCTCCTGCCTTGGCTTTGCGCAGCCCCCCTCGGTCCCTCTTACTGGGCCTATACCTTTGCCACGACAGCGTGTTCTTTTGTGGCGATTCGGTTTGTCGAGCGCGGTCTCACCGGGCCGATGGAATGGCTGGCGCTCGTGCTTTTTGTGATCGCCAATCTGGTGATCGGCGTGATAGCGATTCGCACGGTTTGGTTGCTGGCGCTCGGCAAGCTTCTGCCACCACTGCCGCCGCTAGCTACTCCGACAACTTCATAGGGAACAGGTAGTCATGGATCTTCACCTGAACGGCAAACTCGCTCTGGTCAGCGGCAGCACGGCCGGAATCGGCTTTGCGATCGCCTCCGCCTTAGCCGCCGAAGGGGCTCGAGTCATCGTAAACGGTCGCACCGAAGCTGCAGTGGCCGATGCTGTCGCCAAGCTGACATCGGCGACAGGTGCGGAGATCCTTGGCTTTGCCGGCGATCTCAGCAAGGCAGAGGTTGCCGAGGATCTCGCGAAGCATCACCCCAACGTCGAAATCCTGGTGAATAATCTCGGCATCTTCGAACCCAAACCGTTTGAACAGATCCCCGACGCCGATTGGATACGGTTCTTTGAGGTCAATGTGCTGAGCGGTGTCAGGCTCGCACGCCTGTTCCTGCCGGCGATGCGGCGCGCCAATTGGGGCCGTATCATTTTCATCTCAAGCGAAAGCGGTATTCAGATACCAGCCGAGATGGTTCATTACGGGATGACCAAGACAGCGCAGATCGCCGTGTCTCGCGGACTGGCGGAGACGGTGGCCGGCACCGGCATCACCGTCAATAGCGTGCTGCCCGGCCCGACAATGTCGCGCGGTGTCACCGACTTTGTCGATCAGCTCGCCAAAACAGATGGCAAGACGGCCGCGCAATTCGAGACGGAGTTCTTTCAGACCATCCGCCCGTCCTCGCTCATCAAACGCTTTGCGACGCCGGAAGAAGTCGCGTCGCTGGTCGCTTATGTCGCGAGCCCGCTTTCCTCTGCAACGACCGGGGCCGCCCTGCGCGTCGACGGCGGCGTCGTCAAGAGCGCGTTCTAGGCGGCATCACAATCGTCGTTGAGTCCGGCTAGCCCTCCAGCGCCTTCAGAAACTGATCCGCCGCCGCCTTGATGGCAGCGCTTTCGCCGACCATGTTGGCGGCGGATCGGACCAGATTGGCTGCGGTGTTGCCGGTTGCCTCAGTCTTGGCGCCGACGCCGGCGATATTCTGGCTGAGCGACTGTGTCCGGGCGGAGGCTTCCTGAATGTTGCGAGCGATTTCGCGGGTCGCAGCACTTTGTTCCTCAACAGCGCTCGCGATACCGGTCGAGATATCTTTGATCTGCCGGATCACGTCATTGATGCTGAGAATGCTCGACGATGCTTCGCGCGTGGTGCTCTGAATCTCTCCGATCTGCTGAGTGATTTCCTTGGTAGCACCGGCGGTCTGCGTCGCCAGGCTTTTGACCTCTTGGGCGACAACGGCGAAACCCTTGCCCGCCTCACCGGCGCGTGCGGCCTCGATCGTGGCGTTGAGCGCCAGCAGATTGGTGCGGCTTGCGATGTCGTTGATCAACGTCACCACTTGACCGATTTTCTGCGCTGCGGTTTCAAGCGCCGTCACCGCAGCAACGGTTAATTCGACGTCGCGCACGGCCATGGTCGCGATCTCCGCGCCGGTCAAGACCTGACGCGCGATCTCGGTATTGGACACCGCCAATTCCTCTGCCGCGCTGGCGACGGTCTGGACGTTTTGCGAGGCCTGCTCGCCGACTTGGCCGACCGCGCGCAATTCCTCGTTGGCCTGTGCGGCGTTGCCATCGACCAGCGTAGCCGATGCCTGCATATCGGTTGCCGAGCGGCCAAGCTTGCCGACTGCGGCGCCGAGCGTTTCACGGAAATTATTGCTGAGCCGCGATTGCAGCGAAACATCCGTCCACGACACCATGACGCCGATAATGACGCCATCTGCATTGCGGACCGCGCTGGCCGATATATCGAAGGAACAATCCAGGACGGCGAGGCGCAGATGAACCGGCAAACGCGACGGGTCGGCGACGATCGCCTCGTCGATGATCGGTCGGCCGAACAATTCATTGGCCTGATGGCCGGCCATCTCGCCAGCACTGACCTTGAGCGCCGATTGGATCGGCTGCAGCAGGCCGACGCCGGCCTTATTCACATAGGTGATGCGCAACCCCTGCGAAACATCGCACCACGCGATGCCGACAGGAGCATGATCAACCATGACCATGGCGGACTCGAACCATTCTCGGTAACGCGCTTCGCTTTGTTCCAGCTCTAAGACGGCTGACGACGACACGCGCTGCAAAAGTTTCATAATGTGCCTCGAATTCCTGCCATATAAAAACGAAGAGTTATACCGAATTGTCTATAGGCAATCAGTTTCAAAAACGATTGTCAACGACGGCAGGACACCTGCTGAAAGAAAAAATTAGAAACCCGTTGGCTTCGAAAAAATTGATGCAGCGCAGAATACAGAAAATGCAATGTATTGTTTCGACAATTGCTACTAAAATTGAACCCTCTCTTAACTATCGTTTGCGTCGGAGAACTGACTCAGGATTGCACGAGCCGGCGCAGGGCTACAATCTTCGGTAATCTCGGCCTGTTGCGTTTCCGCCGCCGCCGCTTTACACACCACGTCTTGAGCGCTTATGTGTCATCGAGATGAGCCTAAACAAAACACTCTATCCCTTGCTGGATACTGCGCGCGAGGCGCTGCAACGGAAAGACGGCGCTGCGGCGCGGCGCCTCCTGTCGATTGTGCTCGGGCAATATCCAGATCACTTGCAGGCGCGGCACTTGGGCGCCCTGGCGGCTTATTACGAGATCTTCGACAAGGACCAGGCGGCTCTGCTGGACACCCAGCATGAAATCACGCAGAGCAGCGGCAATTTCCATCTCGACGTCGCCCTGATCTTGGAAAAAGGCGGGTACATCGACGCAACGCTGGTGGCGTTCAAAACAGCAGCCCTGCTGAACTACACGCTCAACCCGTCGATGCGGGCGACACTCGGTGCGTTTAACGGCCAAATCCTGCGGATGCAGATTTTCCATGACCTAGCCAAATCGGATCTGATCGCCGAAGTGCTGGAGACCGGCACGCATTGGGGAACGACGACGGAATATATGGCGCGGCGGGTTGCCTGCCCGGTGAGAACAACCGAGATCAGTCCCTACTTCATCGAAGCGTCAAGGCTGCGCTTCGCCGAATTGGCGGAACTCGGTGCTGGTTGGCGCGGCAATGTCGAATTGTTTGCGCTTGATTCGCGCAAGTTCCTGCAAACCGTATTGGCGCATGACGTGGCGCCCGGCGGATTTTCCTTTGGG
>CAIZEE010000599.1 GCA_903931835.1 uncultured Elstera sp. | reverse complement strand
CGACAGGCACAGCACGACGATCCAGACGAGCAGCGCTGCCGCCACAAGCGGCTTATAGCGTTCGCTGACCCGCCGGCGCAGCAAAGCAGTGGCCAGCACTGCCTGCAAGGCGATCAGCAGATAGGCCAATAGCCCCCAGCCCTGGCGGGCAATCGCAAGATGGGTCAGGAACGGCGAAGCGGCCAATGCCACCGCCGCCGCGACGCTGCCAAAAAGGGCAACGGAATGCCTCACCTGGCGGCTTTATGCGAATGGACATAGGCGCTGAGCGCGCCGAGATTCTTGAAGATCTCGACATTGTTCTTGTCGTCGGACCGAAGCTTCACGCCATAACGCTGCGAGATGGCGAGGGATACTTCCAGGATATCAATCGAGTCCAGCCCGAACCCATCCTGGTAAATCGGCGTGTCGGCGGTCACTTCCGCCACGTCGAGGTCCAAATTCAGCGTCTTGATGATCAATTTCGCCAAGTCCAAATCGTCTTCTGAGATCACATCCGGGCCAAGCATCATACGGTACACTCTATCACGGGATGACTACTTTTGGGTGTAAGCGACAAGACCGGGAAATTGCACCTGACGCGTTACAAAATGCATAACGATCGAAAAGCAGTTTTAGACGAAAATCTCTTGAGTTGTATATATAACATTGGGAAGCAGCACGGTCGCTCAACTGCAAATTGAGTGGCGTTTTTGGGGAGAGTTTTCGATGAAGCAATCTATCCGTGGCGCATCAGTTTTTCTTCTGGCGGCCACTGTTCTGGCCGCACCTTTGGCAGCGCGAGCGCAGGATAGTTCTCAGAAATACGAGTACATTACGATCCGCTGGGACGGTGTCGACCGGATGTGCGTGATCATGGAAGAGGGCAAGGTCAAATTTGTCGGCGATGACATGAAGAGCATCAACCGCCCGGACGATACGGATAAGCGCGCCTTCTATATGACCATCGAAATGAACCGGATGGCCAAGCAGGGCTATGAGGTGGTCAGCCTGATCAGCGATGAGATCATCATGAAGCGGGCGGTAAGCCGGTAGGAAGCTCGCCGCAACTCAAACCTGCCGGCGTTTTTCCACCATCGCCGCGAATTTCTCGAACTCGCGTTCATCGACTTTGTAGGAATGGTCGTCGTCGGGGAAGGTGCCCTGCTTCACGTCGCGCACATAATCCTTGATACCGGCCACGGCGACTTCCGTCAGGTTGGTGTACCGCTTGGTGAATTTCGGCTTGAAGTCGGTGAAGACGCCGAGCAGGTCATAGGCGAGCAGGATCTGACCGTCGCAGCCCACACCGGCGCCGATGCCGATGGTCGGGATGGTGAGCTGTTGGGTGATCAGTGCTGCGATCGGGGCCGGGACCGCCTCGAATTCCAGCATGAAACAGCCGGCATCCTCGATCGCCAGCGCGTCTTCCAGGATCTTCATCGCGGCATCGGCGGTCTTGCCCTGGATTTTGAAGCCGCCAAATGTCGCAACGGTATGCGGCGTCAGCCCGATATGCGACGCGGTCGGAATGCCGGCATCGACCAGCGCTTTCAGGATATGCGCCTGTGATTTGCCGCCTTGCGGCTTGACGGCATCACACAGGGCGTCCTGCATGAAGCGGGTCGCATTGGTCAGCGCACGGTCGATCGTGTTGTAGCTTTGATACGGCATACAGCCGAGCACGAAGGTGTTGGGCGCCCCCCGGCGCACCGCCTGTCCGTGCATGATCATCATGTCCATCGTGGCCGGGATCGTGTTGGCATGCCCGTGGGCCACCATGGCCAGGCTGTCGCCCAGAACCGCGACATCGACGCCTGCCATCTCCGCCCATTTGGCCGAGGTGTAGTCCGGTACGGACATATAGACCATCTTTTCGCCGGTGGTCTTCGACTTTCGGATATCCTCGATCGTGCGTTTCTTTTTCTCTTCGGTCTCGGCGTTTGCGTGTTTCATGACGCAAAGCTGTTCAGCACATGTGCGATATCGGCCGAATTCATTTCCCATTCGTTTTGGAAATTGGCGACGATCTCGCGCATGAAGCGGTCTTGCAGGGCCTCGGCTTTTTGATAGTCGCCCAGATGATCGACCAGCAGCGCATAGGCCAGTTGCGATGGCCCATCGCCCTCATAGCTCCACTCGAACCCGGCCGCGCAATATTGGTGGTGTTGGCGCTGGTCATTGAGATTCTCGCCATCGACCGTCACCACAATGCCGTCGATCGTCCGATCCCCCGCATAGGTCTTCATCTGTGCCGGGCCTTACGATCTTTGGCGCGGCGTCTTGGCGTCGGCCGGATGGCGCGTCACCTCGGGGAAGAGCCACAGGCTGAACACCATGAACGGTCCTAGGAACGCGACCGCGTGCTGCGGCCCGATCTGGCCTAGGCTTCCCATGTAGAACCAGCCGGCAATCGCGACCAGCGCGATGGCGACGGACAGGCCGATTTTGATGTGAACGGGCATGTCGTCCTCCCTATTCCGCTGCAGCCATCGGCGAGGTTCGGCCGGGCGTGCGCTGCGTCCGGCGCAGATTGGTTTTCAGATATTTCGTGCTGTAACCGTTGAAGATCGTGCCCAACAGCCCGCGATCGAGATCCGACGTGCCGAACGCCCAATCCATGATCGGAAAGGTCAGGTTCATGTTCCGCTCCATCATGATCGACTGGTCGTGATGGGCAGTGTGATGGCGGCGGATCGTGTTGATGAACGGCATGTTGCGCACGACTGCGTTGTCGCCGACGTGACAGCAGAAATGCATGAACTCATAGGTGAGGTACACGCTGGTCGTCGTCGTAATGAACAGCCAGCCGACATTGGCGCCGAACAGAAATCCCGCCACGATCGCCCCCGGGATCGAGATCAGCGTAAAGGTCGCCAGCGCATAGGTCGGGAAGAAGGTCACGCGATAATCGCGATGATGGGCAAAGCGCATCTCCGTATCAGAGAAGAACTGATGATGCTGCAGCGTGTGCCGGTTATAAACAGCGCGCGCGATCGGGTTGGTCGACGGGCGATGCATCACATAGCGATGCAGCCACCACTCGAAGAAATTGCAGAACAGGAAAACCACCGGGACGGTCAGCAGCTCGACCCAGGTCACGTCCTTCAGGTTCGAGACGTAGATGTAAAGCGCTGTGATGCCGATGATGTAGATCACCGCGATATGCAGAAAGCCGTTATACCAGCCGGCCACACGCTCCCGGTATTTATCCCGGTATTGGCGTTGACGCTCCGACATCCTGCTCTGGGCGAGTTCCATGATCCCATATCTCCTAGGCTTCTGCGAAGCCAAAGTATATCACTGATATATCAGTTTGCAACAGACGCCTGGTGACGCCTGCTGCGAAGCTGATTTGCCTATTGCGACACGACTTCCAGCGCCTGCCCCTTGGTCTCGATGCCGAGCAGGAAGACGACCGCTGCGGCGACCACGAAGGAGCCAGCACCGAGCGCAAAGACGCCGCTTTGCCCGAGCGATGGCAGGATGATGCCGATGAGAT
>CAIZEE010000598.1 GCA_903931835.1 uncultured Elstera sp. | reverse complement strand
GTGGGTGCGATAAATTTGATGCACAAGTTTGGGAGAATTGGCGATGACACAGGTCATGAAGGGTATCCGGGTTCTGGAAGTGGCGCAGTTCACTTTCGTGCCAGCAGCCGGCGCCGTGCTCGCCGACTGGGGCGCCGATGTCATCAAGATCGAGCATCCGGTACGCGGCGACACCCAGCGCGGCTTCATCAATTCTTTCGGTCGCAAGATCGACCCGCTGCGCAACGGCATGATCGAGCACCCGAACCGCGGCAAGCGCAGCGTCGGCGTCGATATCTCGACCGAGGAAGGCCAACAACTGATCTACGAGATCGCGAAGACCGCCGACGTGTTCCTGACCAATTACCTGCCGTCGGCCCGGCGCAAGCTCAAGATCGATGTCGAGCAGATCCGCGCGGCCAACCCCAACATCATCTATGCGCGCGGTTCGGCGTTCGGTGACAAGGGGCCGGAGCGTGAAAACGGCGGCTTCGACAACACCGCGTTCTGGACGCGCAGCGGCGTCGCCTATGCGATGACCCCCGAAGAACTGGGCGGCGCCTTCATGCAGCCAATCGGCGCCTTCGGCGATTCGATGGGCGGCATGAACATCGCCGGTGGTATCTCTGCGGCGCTGTTCCACCGCGAGCGCACCGGCGAGGCGATCGAGGTCGACGTCTCGCTGCTCAGCACCGGCTGGTGGGCGTGCGGATCGGCCATCGACCAGGCGATCGAGGCCTGCAGCGTGTCGCGCGCCGCGATGCCGATTTCCGGCGCGGTGGCGGGCAACCCGTTCCTGGGCAATTTCGGCACTTCGGACGGCGGTACCATCAACCTGTGTACGCTGACCCCCGGCCCCTATGCGCGCGACCTGTTCACGCATATGGGCCTGGCCGAATTGGCCGACGACCCGCGGTTCGATTCCGCCGAGAAACTGATGACCAACTCGGCGGCGGCCAGCGAACTGATTACCGCCGCCTTCGCGCAAAAGCCCTTCGATTACTGGCGCAACCATCTGCGCACCTACAGCGGCCAATGGGCGCCGGTGCAGAGCTTCCTGGACCTGGCCAGCGACGAACAGGCGCTAGCCAACGACATGATTTTCGAGGTCGAGGCCAGCGACGGCGGCACACCGATCAAGCTGGTGCGCAATCCGGTGCAGTTCAATCATGAACCAGTCGCCAGCGGGCGCGCCCCGCAAGCCTCCGAGCATACCGAAACCTTCCTGATGGAACTGGGGCTGGAATGGGACCGGATCGAGCAACTGAAATCGGCCGGCGTGATCGCCTGACGCGTCGCAGAAAGGTCCAAGCATGGCACGCTTCCAATACACCATCCTGTCCAGCGCAATTCCGGGTCGCGAGAAGGAATTCGTCGCCTGGTATCGCGACCGGCATCTCGCCGACGTCTGCCGCATGCCCGGCGTGATCGGCGGCAACCTGTACCACATGGATTTCCAGCGCGTCTACGATCTGGAGGCAGCGCCGCAATGGACGCTGATGACCATCTACGAACTGGAGGGCGACGATCCGGAACCGATCATCGCCGCGATCCGCGCCGCGTCCGGATCGGCCGAGATGCCAGCTAGCGAGGCCCTGACGAAGGTGGGCATGGTCCAGGCAGCGGGCCACCTGATTGCCACTGGGGCAGCCGCCACAGACGGCGTCCTGCACCTGCCCGCGCGCGATATTCCCGTGCCGGCGCATCTGAGCGATACGGCGCGCGCGTATCTGGTGCCGCAACCGGCCGGCATGCCACATCCCGAACAGGGCGATACC
>CAIZEE010000597.1 GCA_903931835.1 uncultured Elstera sp. | reverse complement strand
GTCACCGTGCCGGAGCCGGTGATGCTGAGCGCATTGCTGATGCTCATCGACCCGCCACTATTGGCATAGGCCAGGATGGTGCCGACGCTGGCATTGAGGCCCGCACCGGCGCCGAAGGTGACGGCAGGGGCGGTCAGCGATAAGGCGCCCGAGCCGGCATCGGTGACCACGCCATTGATGGCGATGCTGCTGCCGGTCCCCGTGGCGCTAATCGTGGAGGCCGCCGGGCTGGTGATGGTCAGGGCATTGCCGATCACCACCGAGCCGCTGGTCGAACTCAACGCCACCGAACCGGTGCTGGCCGTAAGCGACGTGACGCCGCCAATGCTCAAGGACGGCGTGCCCGCCTGGGTATCGGCGGTCTTGACCGAGGCGAAGCCGGCCGCAACCGTGACACCGGCGCCGCTCATGCTGCCTGCCAGCGTAACGTTGCGCCCGGCCTCGATGGTCAGCGCGCCGCCCGCCGTGATCCCCGCCGAGGCGGCAATATCGCTATCGGCGATCAGCGTGATGCCGCCGGATCCGCCGGTGGTCAGGCTGCCGGCATCGGTCAGCGTGCCGCCGCCATTGGCCGTTGCCGCACTCGCCGTAATCGAGATCGCCCCGCCATCGGTGGTGATCGCCCCACCCGTGCCGATCGACACGTTCTGCGCGGTCACGGTGACCGCACTGCCGCCGGTCGCCGTGATCGCGGCACTATCGCTGACCAGGCTATCGGCCTTCAGCGTCACCGTGCCGGAGCCGGAGATCGCCAAAGCCGAGGTGATGCTCATCGAGCCGCCGCCATTGGCATAGGCCAGGATAGCGCCGTTATTGGCCGCCAGACCGGCCCCGGAGCCGAAGGTGACGCTCGGCGCGGATAAGGTAAGCGCGCCGGAACCGGCATCGCTCACCACCGCGTTGATCGCGACGGAGTTGCCGGAGAGGGTCGACGCACTCGGGGCCGAGATGGTCAGCGCATTGGCGATGGTCACCGCCCCGCCGGTTGCCGTCACGGCGACCGAACCGGTATTGGCGGTGAGGGAGGTGACGCCCGCAATGCTGATGCCGGCGGCACCCGATTGCGTATCCGCCGTCTGAACGGACGCATCGCCAGACTTCACCGTGATGCCGGACCCGCTCAGCGCCCCCGACAGCGAGACTGAGCGCCCGGCATCGAGCTTCAGCGCACCGCCGGCCGTGATCGTGGCCGAGGCTGCGATATCGGTATCCGCCGTCAGCGTGATCGCGCCAGACCCGCTGGTGGTCAGGCTGCCGCTATCGGTCAGGAACCCGCCGCCATTGGCGGAGCTGCTGCTCGCCGTGATCGTGATCGCCCCGCCATCCGTCGCGACCGACCCGCCGCCGCCGACCAAGACCGTCTGGCCGAGCAGCGTCACCGCACTGCCGCCGGTCGCGGTGATCGCCGCCGTGTCGCTCAGCAGATTATCGGCCTGCAGGGTCACCGTGCCGGAGCCCGAGATCGCCAGGGCCGAGGTGATGCTGAGCGACCCGCCGCTATTGGCATAGGCCTTGATATTGCCGCCCGTCGCCGCAAACGCCCCGCTGCTGCCGATCGTCACGATCGGTGCTTGCAGCGTCAGCCCCGCCGGCCCCGAATTAGTGATCAGCGAGTTGATCGCGATGTCGCCTGCCGTGATCGACGCACCCGTGATCGCCGATACCGTCAACTGGTTCGCAATCGTCAGAGTGCCGCCCGTATCGCTCAGGCTGATCCCACCCGTCGTTGCCGTCAGAGAGGTGGTCGCACCCATCAGCCTGAGATTGGCGCTGCCGGTGAGCGTGTCGGCGGTCTGAGCGCCTGCGTAACCCGCCAGTACGGTGATGCCGCCGGCACTCATCGTGCCCGCCAGCGTAACGCTTCGACCAGCCTCGACCAGTAAGGCGCCGCTGGTGGTGAGCGGTGTATTGGCCGAGATATCGGTATCGGCGATCAGCGTGATGGCGCCACTGCCGGTGGAGATCGAGCCGGTATCGGTCAGCGAGCCGCCGCCGACGCTGGTCGGCGCACTGGCTGTGACCGCGACGGCCCCG
>CAIZEE010000596.1 GCA_903931835.1 uncultured Elstera sp. | reverse complement strand
GCGCGGGCGCTGGTCGAGGGCGGCATCCAGTCGCTGCCGAAGCTGAGCTTCCCCGGCGGATTGCTGCTGGGCGACGCGGCCGGCTTCCTGAATGTGCCGAAGATCAAGGGCACTCACACGGCGATGAAGTCCGGCATGCTTGCCGCCGACTCGGTGTTCGAGGCACTGGCGGACGACACCACGGTTGAGCCGAAGGGCTATGCCGAGGCGCTGTCGAAGAGCTGGGTCGCGGGCGAACTCAAAGCTGTGCGCAATATCCGCCCAAGCTTCCGCTGGGGCTTATGGGCCGGTCTCGCCTATGCCGCGATCGACACCTATCTGCTGCGCGGCAAGGCGCCCTGGACGCTGCGCAATCACGCCGACAATAAGGGGCTTCAGACCAAACAAGCGGCCAAGCCGATCGACTATCCCAAGCCAGACGGCAAGGTGAGCTTCGACCGGCTGTCATCCGTGTTCCTGTCGAACACCAATCATGAGGAAGACCAGCCGGTCCATCTGAAGCTGAAGGACCCGAGCATTGCGATTGGCACTAACTGGCAGCTCTATGCCTCACCGGAACAGCGCTACTGCCCGGCCGGCGTCTACGAAATCTTGGACCAGGACACCAATCCGCGCCTGCAGATCAACGCGCAGAACTGCGTCCATTGCAAAACCTGCGACATCAAGGACCCAACCCAGAATATCGACTGGACCGTGCCACAGGGCGGGGGTGGACCGAATTATCCCAATATGTGATCACCGCAAACCGGGTAGGATGGTGATAGAGATCAGCATCTTGAGACAGGAGAGCGGCGGTGGCGGCGGTTAAATTTCTCGGTATTTCGGGCAGCCTTCGTTCTGCGTCTTACAATTCTGCAGCCCTCAAGGCCGCCATCGAACTCGCACCCCAGGACGTCACGATCGAAATCGCCTCGATCGCCGACATACCGCTCTATAACGAGGATGTGAAGGTCGCCGGCATCCCGGCATCGGTCACAATCCTGCGGGATCAGATTGCTGCGGCGGACGCTGTCCTGATCGCGACGCCGGAATATAATTATTCGGTGCCGGGCGTTCTGAAAAACACGATCGACTGGCTTTCCAGGACCGATCCGCAGCCCTTCAAGGGCAAGCCGGTCGGGATTATCGGCGCCAGCCCCGGTTCTCTCGGCACGGCCCGCGCGCAATATGATCTGCGCAAGATTTTCGTCGGCCTCAACGCGCTGGTGCTGAACCAGCCGGAGGTCATGATCGCCGCCGCACATACCCGTTTCGACGCATCCGGCAAGCTGACCGACACCGCTACCCGGGAGTTTCTGGGCAAAATGCTGGTCGCGCTGCGCGACTGGACGTCGCGGCTGCGGGGGTAGCAATGGCAACTACGCTTTGGGTAGCGGTAGGCGGTGCGATCGGCAGCGTCGCGCGCTATTGGGTGGCTGTCTTAGTGGCGCGCCTGACCGGGCCGGATTTTCCGTGGGGCACGATCCTGATCAACATATCGGGGTCCTTTATCATTGGCGTTTTCTTCGCAGTGACTGCGGAGGTCGCCGGGCGCTGGCAAGTCACAAACGACTTCAAGGTTTTCCTGATGGCCGGGCTATGCGGCGGCTTCACGACATTTTCGGCATTCTCGCTCCAGACACTAGGCTTGCTACGCGATGGCAGGATGGCGGCTGCGCTTGCGAATATTGCCCTCTCGGTCGTGCTCTGCATCGCGGCGGTCGCGATCGGCTATTCAAGCGGCAGTCAGCTTAACGCCAGCGCCCCATCACAAAGCGGTGACCGTTGACGG
>CAIZEE010000595.1 GCA_903931835.1 uncultured Elstera sp. | reverse complement strand
GCACGCCGGCCATTCCCGTACGCATCACCGAGGGATGCAGCAAGGGGATGCGCGCGAACCACAGTGCATCCCAGTTGGCCCGGGGATCCCCCCTGCCCAGCCAATGCTGGTGAAACGCCTCTGCTTCGGCTTCGTAGGCGCCGTTCGGCCATTGCTCGGCAAGCTCCCATGCCGTCGATGGCAGTTGCTCGATCGGTGGCGCTGACCAGTCGTCCGCAATTGGCTTGCGCCGCGCGTCAGGCCGTGGGGGGCTTCGGGGGGAATCAATAAGGTTTGATTCTAGCTGTCTGGTTGTGAGACCTCATTGGCATAATAAAGGACTCTGTCTACTTTATTGAGTAGATCATTCTGATCTGCAGGTGGCTTGTAAAGTTTGTTCTTCAGGCCACCGTTGAGCTTGAGAGGCTGACCGAAAAAGAAGTTGGGTGATATCAGAGGGATGTGATTCAGTCGTGTTTGCGAGACGACGACGGAGTTGCACATGTGGACTGACACCACCCGGCGGCAGTATGCCAGAGCCGAACTGCTTTTGCCAAGCGATCTGACCGACGCGGAATGGGCGATTTTGGAGCCACTGCTGCCGCCGCGCTCGAAGCTGGGGCGCCCGCCTGTTTGGGATTACCGGCAGATTGTCGAGGCGATCCTCTATCTGCTGCGGGGTGGACTACCGTGGCGGATGCTACCGCCGGGTCTGTTCCCACCCATGACCACAGTGCAGCATTATTTCTATCGCTGGAGCGCGATGGGTGTGTGGAAATCGATCAATCACGCCCTGCTGCTGATGGCGCGTGAAGCGATGGGCCGTGAGGCATCTCCCAGCGCCGGTGTCATCGATAGCCAGAGCGTGAAAACGACGGAAAGTGGCGGCCCACGGGGATTCGACGCAGGTAAAAAGATCAAGGGCCGCAAGCGCCATATCCTCACCGACACACAGGGGTTGCTGGTCGGGGCCATCGTACATACTGCGGATATTCAGGACCGCGACGGCGCCCCTGATGTGCTCACCAGCATTCGTCACAACTTCCCGTGGCTGCGACACGTGTTCGCCGATGGCGGCTATGCCGGCGACAAACTGCGCGATGCGCTCGCTAAAATTGGCACTTGGACGCTGGAAATCATCAAACGTTCCGACACCGCAAAAGGCTTCAAATTGCTGCCACGACGCTGGGTGGTCGAGCGCACCATCGCCTGGTTGAACCGCAACCGCCGCCTCGCCAAAGATTTCGAACGAACGATCGAAAGCGCAACCACCTGGCTCTTCATCGCCTCGGTCAACCAAATCACCCGCAGAATCGCAAACCTCTGGAATCAGACCGCTTCTTTATGAGTCAGCCTCTGAGGCGCTCGGCGACTTTGTCGATCGGCGCGAGGCCATGAAGGACCCTCTGCCTCCGCCGATTATAAGCGTGGTTGAAGCTGGTCAGCAGGATCTCGAGGTCGGCATGGCCGGCGACATTAATTCCCAGGACATCGCTTGCGATGCGGCCGTTGAAACGCTCCACCATACCGTTGGTTTGTGGCGTGTAGGCCTTTGTTTGTCGGTGCGGCACCTTGAGTTCTGCGCACGCTTCTTCGAACGCGTCTGCGGTGAAGCATGATCCACGGTCGGTCAGGACGTGCGTGATACGGAACGGAAAGGCGCGTTTGGCCTTGCGTAGGAAGTCGACGGCGTTGGCGGCATTCTCAGCGTCGTAGACGGCGAGAAAGACGAAGCGGGAGCAGCGATCGATCGCCACATAAAGGAACCGCTTGCGCGTCTGTCCATCGGCTGTACGGAGCTTCGGCAGGTGTTTGACGTCGATGTGAATGAAGCCGAGGTCATAATCCTTGAAACGTCCCTGGCCCTTTGGAACCGTTGTTGGCTTTGGCGGCCGTCGGTTGAGGCCCTCAGACTTGAGTACGCGGTAGACACTGTCGCGATTGAGGTGCGGCAAGAAGTTGCGCAACACGAAGGTCAGGTCATCCAGCGGGAAACCCGTCGCTCGTCGTACAGCGCAGATGATCGCGCGCTCCTCCTCAGTCGCGCGCCATGGCAGTCGCTTCGGCCGGCTTGATCGATCCTGGCAGGCTTGCTCACCACGATTGCGCCATTTGCGGACCGTCTCATCGCTGATGCCATACCGTTTCGCCACAACGCTCGCCGGCTCGGTGGATCGCGCGATCTCTGCTCGCACTGCGGGGGTGGTTCGCGCCTGGGGGTGGATCTGCATCATCACAGCACCTCGTCACTGAAAACGGTGAAACGCCACGCGTTCTCCGCGATGGCCCACCCTACCTGATCCCAATGACGTTCCGCAACCAGACACCTAGATGCCGTAATGGGCCGGCGTCTCAAGAGTAGCCAAGTTGGTGGCTGTCCCTCAGAATGATGGTGTTGAAAACGGGGTCCGAGTGATCGGTCCCAAGCATCATGAGAGGAACAGCCATGGAGTATTATGCCGGAATCGATGTCTCTCTGAAAGAGAGCAGCGTATGTGTCGTGGACGCAAAGGGTAAAGTCGTCCGGGAGATCAAAGTCGCGAGCGAGCCCGAGGCGGTGGTACGGTATTTCGACGAGCTGGAATTGTCGGTGTGCCGGATTGGGCTGGAGGCGGGGCCGCTATCGCAATGGTTGCATGCGGGGCTTGTTGCCGTCGGCCGCGACGTTGTTTTGCTGGAGACGCGACACGTGAAGGCGGCGCTTTCGGCAATGACCGTGAAGACCGACCGGAAAGATGCTCGCGGGATCGCCCAATTGCTGAGGATGGGCTGGTATCGGCCGGTTCATGCAAAATCGGTGGCATCACAAGACACCCGCGCCGTACTCGTCGGGCGCAAGCTCCTGCAGGGGAAGCTGCTCGACGTCGAGCTCAGCATCCGTGGTATTCTTCGCGGCTATGGACTGAAGGTCGGCGAGGTCAGCCGCGGCAGGTTCGAGGCACGTATCCAGGAACTGATCGCGGGACACGCCGCCTTGGAGACGGTGATCGGTGCGATGCTGGCAGCACGGGCAACGCTGTGGTGCGAGTTCACCAGGCTCCACCGGGAGATGCTGAGGATCGCGCGCGCAGACAAGATTTGCCACCGGTTGATGAGTACGCCCGGGGTCGGTGCGTTGGTCGCCCTGACATATCGATCGGCGATCGACGATCCGACCCGCTTCGGAAAATCGAGTACGGTCGGCGCCTACTTCGGGCTCACCCCGAAGAAATATCAGTCCGGCGAGACCGACCGGGATGGAGGTGTCAGCAAGGTCGGCGACGCGATGGTGCGAACCGCACTCTTTGAGGCGGCGCACATCATGCTGACGCGAGCGACGCGCTTTTCCAGCCTGAAGCGCTGGGCGCTCGAGGTGGCGAAGCGTCGTGGCATGAAGCGCGCCAAGGTTGCTCTCGCGCGCAAACTGGGCGTCGTGCTTCATCGCATGTGGATGGACGCCACCGACTTCCGCTGGGGGGCGACCGCAATGGCTGCTTGAAGGAGGAATTGCTGATCGAGGCGGGCCGGGACCGGCACGCTTCTACTGAGGTCCCGTCGCTGGGACGAGGGCTTGGCAAGATCGTGTGTAGTGCTGTGAATGCTTTGGCAAACCACGCTTCCTAGATTGATCTGTCGGCTCTGGATCTGATGGCATGGTGTGGCAGCCTTCGTGCTGACCACGGACAGAAGCATGATCCTGGCGACGAGATAATCATTCAAAAGGGACTTGACGAACAAAGGCCCATTACAGAAGCACTACTTTGGCAGAAATGAGATTGTGGTTAGTTTTATGCTGCCGCCGCAATGTGGGCAACATGCAGGCGGTGGTCGCGCTAAACGGTCAATGATGGCCTGTCGGATCGCTGGCAAGCTTGGCTGAG
>CAIZEE010000594.1 GCA_903931835.1 uncultured Elstera sp. | reverse complement strand
GTTCGCTATCTCGGCGACCTCAATGGCGGTCAGGTGCTGAAGCGTCTGCTCTCCCGGTCGCTCCGGCTGGATGATGCAAGCCTGTCGTTCTACGAGTTTGCCGAGATCGCCGATCTTGAAGCGTTCAAGCGACGGTTTCGTGCTGCGCTCGACCTGGTTGGATGCCAAAGCGCCGACCTTGACGCGATCGTCGCTGAGGCGCGCACGGCTTTCATGCTGAACATCGCCGTCTCGATTGAGGTCAAGGCAATGTCCGATCGCGCCGTTGAACCGATCAGACCCTAGCGATAGGCCAATTCCTCCTTGTTGCGCCATTCCGGTGTGACGTAGTTGATGATAATCGATTGGCGCAGTCCGTGGATTGGGCGTTTGCTGAAGCCGTGCCAGGTGTTCTCGCCAGGAACGAAGATCAGGCCCGTGTTGCGGAAATAGGGGATGGAACCCACCAGCGCATGATCGGGATTGTCGTCATAGATGTCGGTACCGGCGTCAAACAAATCGGGATCGTCCGATAGATAGACCAACATGGTGAAGAGCTTGACCGGAATGTCGAGATGCGGTTCCAGCCAGAACCCGTCAACATCCTGGCAATATTCAATACGCAGATAACCGCTCGACAGGTTGACGCCGGTCATCCCCTCCAAGGTGCGAATAACCGATGGATGGCCGAATATATCGACCACGTCGCCGCAGACCTGAAAGCGTTCCTGGTTGTCGGGGGTGAAATAGATTCGTGCCGAGTTGTTGCTCTCGCGCCGACCGTCAAAGACCGGGTCCGACGGCGGCGGGAAAGGCAGGGCGATGATGCTGTCGATAATCCGGTCGGGCAGCACGTCGTCGATCAGCCAATGATCGAAGGGATCGGTCTGATGTTCTGCGTGTGTGAGGCTTGTCAGCAGGTGTTGGGTATCGCACGTGCCGGCGTTGCAAAGCCGCCCCGATGGGGATTTCGGCAGGACCCGATCAATACCCACGACCGAGCCCCCATCGCTTGAACGCGGCCGAAATCCGGTGCCGCCCGACGTTCCGGACCAACGCCATATCGGAACGCAGCCAGTTGACCATCACATAGCGTCTCGGGCCGATAAAGCGCGCGTGACCGTGCCAGGAATTATCGGTGCGTTTGAAGGCGACAAAATTGCCGAAATCGGGCGCCACTTCGGCGATCGTGCTGTCGAGATCGCGTCCGTCGCGCAACAGGCGCAGCCGCCCGCCATCCCCGCTCCACGCGGTATTGTTCAGATAGAGCAGGCAGGTCAGAAGCTTGTCCTTGGAGTCGGTATGGATGCGTCCGTCCTTGGCCTGGCAAACGCCCCGAACGGTAATCATCAGCGGTTTGTCGGAGAGCTGCATGTCGAACTTCTGTTCGAGCAATCCCGCCAGTTCCGGCCCTGTGAGATCGTCGATCAGACGCGCAAACGCGGTGCCATAGGTCAGCTCCGACAAGGGAAAAATCCCTGGCTGGTCAATGGGCGGGAAGCTGCTGGCAATGTCTTGCAGATCTTTCGGCGGGACGACGCCGGAGGCCGATAAATACGGAAAAGGGGTGCTTACGACGTCTGCTCGGTCGAGTGCTTCAAGATTGAGCAACATTCCCTCGTGCTTCCTGTGTTGAAGCATGAGGGAACATCAATCGGTCTTCC
>CAIZEE010000593.1 GCA_903931835.1 uncultured Elstera sp. | reverse complement strand
GGTCGCCTGTTCCAGCGTCACCGTATTGCCGGGGATTTTGTCGACCGAGCAGCCATAGCCCCGGTTGAGCAGCGCCGACATGACCTCGGTCAGGAACGCCCCGCTTTCCCAATCGACACCGGCGAAGGTAACGGTTTTGCCGGACCCGCAATAATCGGCAAAGGCAGGTGTCCCGCCCAGTATCGATACCAGGGCGAGCGCCATCAGAATGCGGTATGCGGCTTGTTTCATGCGGCTTCAAGAATGATCTGAGCCGGGGGGAGCTGGCAAGCCGAAAACAGGCTGATCAGGCCTCGTTCGCGGCGGGCGGGCCGTCGACCATGCCGAGCGCCATTTTGTAAAGGTCGAGCAGGGTTTCCTGCTCCTCCAGATCGGCCGATTCGAGCTTTCTGAGGCGGATGACCTGACGCATGATCTTGGGATCAAAGCCGTTGCCCTTGGCCTCGGCATAGACGTCGCGGATATCGGCAGCGGTCGCCGCCTTCTCTTCTTCCAGCCGTTCGATCCGCTCGATCAGGGAGCGTAGCTGCTCTGCCGCGATGCCGCCGACATCGGTCATGGTGTCATCCTCATAGTCGTTGGTGCGCTGTGGAAGCGGCGACCATAGAGGCGGCGCTGGCCTGCCGCAAGAGCAACAAATGTCATTGTTAAAACTGCCGCGAGCCTGCCTTAATGAGCTGGCACATCGCGTCCCCCTACAGTCTTGAAGGAGCTGATAATTGGCTAAGATCGCTGTCGTTTTTCATTCGGGATACGGTCACACTGCACGCATGGCGGCGTCGGTGGCGGAGGGTGCGGGGGCCGAGCTTCTGGCCATTGACGCTGACGGCAATCTGCCGGACAGCGCCTGGGCAACGCTGGCCGCCGCCGACGCGATCATCATGGGCAGTCCGACCTATATGGGCAGCGTCAGCTGGCAGTTTAAGAAATTCGCCGATGCCAGCAGCAAGCCGTGGTTCAGCCAGGCCTGGAAGGACAAGATCTTCGCTGGCTTCACCAACAGCGCGTCGATGAACGGCGATAAGCTCTCGACACTGCACTATCTCTTCACGCTCTCGATGCAGCATGGCGGCATCTGGGTTGGTACCGGCTTGATGCCGGCCAATCAGAAATCGTCGACGCGTGACGACATCAACTATGTCGCCTCGTTCAGCGGCGCCATGGCGACGTCCTGCTCCGACGCGTCGGTCGATGAAATGGCGCCGGGCGATTTGGAGACGGCAAAGCTGTTCGGCCAGCGCGTCGCCGAGGTGACGGCGAAGTTCAAGAAGTAGCTGAAGGTCAGGCGGGCACGGAGTTAGTGCCCGCCATGCTTGGCGGCGTATTCCGCCTTCTGCGCCGCTGTTGGCTCCGTCTGGAACTGCTTCTTCCACTGGTCATACGGCATGCCGTAAACGATCTCGCGCGCGGCGGCGTCGGGGACATCCAGGCCCTTCTCTGCCGCCGCCTCGCGGTACCACCGTGACAGGCAGTTGCGGCAGAACCCGGCCAGGTTCATCAGATCGATATTCTGCACATCGGTGCGTTCCTGGAAATGCTGCACCAGCCGGCGGAAAGATGCTGCCTCCAGCTCCAGTTTTGTCTGCTCGTCCATGGGGTTTCCTCAACCTGTCGCGGTAATCTTTGGCTAACCATATCGCTATAGTTTACCGGGATTATTCGGTAGATGGTGAATGATGTCGCGCTCGCCAATGCATATATCGGGCTTCCATAGTCACGCGATGCGGCTTTGCCTTGGTCTCGTTCTGGGGCTGCCCGCTCTGTATCCTGCATTGGCAGCGCCCTCTAACGCATCCAAGACCGCATCATCCGAAGCGCCAGGCGACGCCGCCGCGCAATTTGGCCTCGGCGAGCTCTATCTCTATGGCCGTGGCGTCGATCAGGATGATGCCCAGGCCTTCCGCCTGTTCAAGAAGGCTGCTGAACAGGGGCATATGCAGGCCGAGCGTAACCTCGGCTTCTTGTATTATGAGGGCCGCGGCACGCCGCGCGACTATGCCGAGGCGCTGAAATGGTACCGCAAGGCGGCCGAGCAGGGCGATGCCGGCAGCCAGAACGATCTCGGCAATATGTATCTGAATGGCATCGCGACGACGCGCGACCCGGCGGAGGCGGCCAACTGGTTCCGCAAGGCGGCCGAGCAGGGCGAGCCCCGGGCGCAGAATAATTTGGGCTATCTCTATTATCACGGCACCGGCGTCACCCAGGACTATGCCGAGGCCGGAAAGTGGTACCGCAAATCAGCCGATCAGGGCTATGCGCAGGCCGAAAACAATCTCGGCATCCTGTATTATTACGGCCAGGGCGTTGCCCAAGACTATGCCGAGGCCGCCAAATGGTATCGCAAGGCGGCCGATCAGGGCCTGGTCAAGGCCGAGACCAATCTCGGCAATATGTATAATAGCGGCCAGGGTGTCGCGAAGGACTATACCGAGGCCGCCAAATGGTATCGCAAGGCGGCTGACGGCAAGGATTCCTAACCACTAGTCGCCCAGGATTTCTCGCCGGATGATCGGCACGGGCACCAATCCGGCACTCTGGAAACGGTCATGGAAGCGCTGGAGCGAGAAATCTGACCCCTCCTTCCGTTTCACATCTTCGCGCAGCGCCAGGATCTCCAGCTTGCCGAACGTATAGCTGAGATAGCCCGGATCCAGCGTGCCGCGCCGCGCCTCCTTGAAGGCCTCGGAATCCGGGATGGCGCAGCGGTCGCGCATGATCTGCGTCGCCTCCTCCAGCGTAATCCCTTCGACATGCAGCTTGATCGAATCGACCAGGCGGCAATCGCGGAGCAGAGCGTCGCTGAGCTGCGCGAGCTTTGCCTTGGGTTCGCCGGCGGACAGGCCCTCATCCAGCATCATCTGCTCGGTGTAATGCGCCCAGCCCTCGGTCGCGGTATAGGAGGAAATCGCCTTGCGAATGATCGACCATTCGGGATGCGCCTTGAGGTAGAGGCCCTGCACGAAATGCCCGGGCAGCGCCTCATGCACCGATAGATTCTGCAACAGCGCGTGGCTCCACAGCGTCAGGAATTTCTCCTGCGCCTCGGGCGTGTCCTTCTCGTCGGGCGGGGTGATGTAATAATAGCTCTCGGTCGCCTTGGTCTCGAACGGGCCGGGCCAGTCGAGTTCGCCGAACACCACCGCGCGCTGGAAGGCCGGTGTCTCTTCCACCTTCGGCATCAGGGGGAAGGGTAGGGTGATGATGCGGTGGTCCTCGATAAATTTGCGCAAACCCGCCAGCTGGTCGCGCGCGGTCGGGATCAAATCCTTGGCACTCGGGTGATCGCTGCCGATATCGTCCAGCGCCTTTTCCGGATGATCGGGATCAATCTGCTTTGACGTCTCATCGAACGCCGCGCGGTCGCGCGCCAATTGCGCCTCGCCCAGCGCCAGCAATTCTTCCGGCGAGTTGGTGATCAAATCGACCTGCAACAGGCTGATAAAGGCGTCCCGGCCGAGCTTGAAATGACCGGTAGCGCCGGCCTTATGCGCGGTGAGAAACGCCTCGAAATCGTCAAGGGCCGCAACCGATTGCTTGGTCGAGGATGCCAACTCAGCCCTCAATTTCGGATCGGCGACTGCCGCGAAGGCGTCCGGCACATTATCCTTCAGGAAGGATTTGGCGCCGACCAGATCCTCCAGCGCCACATCGATATAGACGGGCGGCATGTCGCGCAGATTGGCCTTGGCCTCTTTCAGCATGCGCGGGAATTGCCGTTCGCGCGCGATCACGAGGGCGAGGCGGGTCTCGAGCGGGGCGAAGGAGCGGGTGACCAGGCTGTTCACCGCACTAAGCCCGAGCCCGACATAATTGTCGGGATTGCGCTGCCACATCTGGATGATTTTTTCTTCGAGCAGCTGTCCCCTGAGCCAGGCGGTAAAAATCTCGCGGTCGTCGCGCTCGATCGGCGTCAGATATGCGGGGTCCAGCGCATCGACTTTGGCAAGCGTCGCCTCCAGCCTGGCAACCGCCGCGGCATGGGCAGCGTGATCGACGCGGTCGAGCTGGTCGTCGTAATCATGGATGCCCATCGAGGTTGCCCAGGACGGGTCGGCCTTGAAGGCTTGCTTGAAGAAGCTCTCGCTGATCGAGGTGAGATTTGGCGCGGGCTCTGTCGCCGTGGCGCCGGTGGCAATGCAAGTCAACGCCAGACACATCAAAATCCGCTTCATCATCCACTCCCCAGCGACATCGATCGCACACTGGCATGGCGCAGGAGAGACGGCTAGCAATCTTCCCCTCTCCGCCCCGTCGGGGCGGAGAGGTCGGGGGAGGTGGGGTCGTTGAGCGATAGAGGGGGCGCCGTGTGGCAGCGGAAATCCCCACCTCACCCAGCCTCTCCGCCAGCGGGGCCTATGGGATGC
>CAIZEE010000592.1 GCA_903931835.1 uncultured Elstera sp. | reverse complement strand
GGTGATCACACCGTCCATGTGGCTGCAGCGCGTCCAACGCAGCGACTCGCCGATCTTCTATCCCTCACTGGGGCTGTATAAGCAGGAGAAGGAAGTCGCCGAGTTCTCCAATGACCGCGTTTTCGTGCCAAGCCTGACGGTCGAAAAAGATTTAGGCTTCGCCACCTTCACATCGGTCAGCAGCTATTTTGCGCGCAACTTCAGCCGGCAGACCGATGGCACCTATTACAACGACACGATTTTCGGCCAGTTGCTGCAATTTATCCCAGGCACTGCTCAACAGCTCGCCCAGGACACCTCGATCGTTGCTCATATCGCCTCGCCGGTGAACTTCCCGACCAAATACGGCCAGGTCAGCCAGGAATTTCGTCTCGCCTCCCCGACGCCGGGCGAGGGCGAATTGCCGCTGCGCTGGACAGCCGGCGTGTACTACAACGATCAATGGAACTATCACCAGAACAACGAATTTTCGCCCGGCCTGAACGCAGCTTTCCAGAATATCTATGGCGTGGCGATGAACAGCCCGGCCGGTATCGCCTTGTTGCAGAACACGCTGCCGGTCGGGGCCGATCCGTCCAGCATTAACGCGGATACCTTCGCCAACGACCTGATCTTTACCGAGACGATGCGTGAAGACACGCGTCAGCTGGCGGCGTTCGGACAATTGGAATACGACGTCCTGCCCGACCTACATGCGGCGGCAGGGTTGCGATATCAATATGCGCGAACCTCCTACACCCGCACGGGCGGCGGCTATTACGACATCGGCAATAACCACGATGACGTTCAGCTTGGCCATTACTACCGGCCGACGCCGAAAGTCTCGCTCACCTACGACATCGACTCGACAACGACGGTCTATACCAGTGCGGCGGAGGGCTTCCGGCTTGGCGGCCCGACTGGTCCCGATCCGACAGGTCCCGGCAACGTCTGCCAGGAAGACTACAACACCTTCAACATCCCCGGCTCTCAAGACAAATTCGGCTCCGACAATCTGTGGAGCTATGAAGGCGGCGTGAAGGCCGTGCTGGCCGACCGCACCCTGTCGATCAACAGCTCCGCCTATTACATCGTCTGGAAGGACATTCAGCAGCGCATCAACCTGCCGGTTTGCGGTTTCAGCTTCATCACCAATGTCGGCAATGCCGAAAGCTGGGGTGGCGAGGCCGAAGTCAAGTGGAAGCCCAAATTTGTCCCGGGGCTGACGGTGAACCTCACAGGCAATGCCGGCAAGTCGATCATTACGAAGTCGCTGGTTCCGGGCGTCGCCCAGGTCGGTGAGCACGTGCTGTATACGCCGGATTGGACCATGACCATCGGCGGCGAATATGCATGGCCGATCACCGACGCGATGAGCGCCTTCGTTCGGACCGACTACGACTTCAACGGCAAGTCGTCCGGCTCCTACGTCCGCAGCGGCAGCGCATCGGCCTGTAATCTCGATCCTGGCGCCTGCTTCTCACCCAACTATTCCGATCCCATGTACGGCGTCCTGAATGCGTCGGCAGGTATCGATACCGGTGAAATGCAGGTCTATCTGTGGGCTCAGAACCTGGCCAATGATCAGACGATCATCCAGCGTCCGCAGGTGAACTCGGTGATCGAAGGCTACACCGTGCGGCCGTTAACCATCGGGCTCAGCTTCGCCCGGCAGTTCTAAGCAGCACGCCGACGAGAGACAAACCGCAGCCGGGCGCGCCTCGGCTGCGGTTTTCTTTTGCGCGAGGCGTATAATGCGCCCGGCGAAAGGAAGCGGCGACCATGCAGCAGGACAGATTTTCGCTAACAGGCAAAACAGCCCTTGTCACCGGTGCCGCACGCGGTATCGGTCAGGCGATCGCCATCGGTCTGGCAGAAGCGGGCGCCACTGTGATCATCACGGCGCGCGAGGTGGACAAGCTCACTGCGACACAAGCCGCCATCGAGAAGATCGGCGGGCACGCCATCTTGCAGAGTCTCGACGTGTCGCAAAAATCGTCGATCGACGAGGCATTCGCCGCGACGCCCCGGATCGACATCCTCGTGAATAATGCCGGCGTCGAGCAACCCTGCCCGTCGATCGATGTCGATGAGGCGCTGTGGGACCGCATTCTCGACACCAATCTGAAGGGCGCGTTTTTCTGCGCTCAGGCCGCAGCGCGACTGATGCTGAAGAGCGGCGGTGGCAGCATCATCAATATCTGTTCGCTGCTGTCCGATGTCGGGGTCGGTGGGTCTGCGG
The DNA here is from genome assembly GCA_903931835.1 of uncultured Elstera sp. GTDB lineage: Bacteria > Pseudomonadota > Alphaproteobacteria > Elsterales > Elsteraceae > CAIZEE01. Next base: position 3,535 of record CAIZEE010000592.1, on the reverse strand, counting down.
CCTATGGTTCGTCGAAGACCGGCTTGCTCGGCATGACCAGGGCACTCGCCACTGAATGGGCGGCATCCGGCATCCGTGTCAACGGCATTGGCCCCGGCTATTTCCGCACCGAGATGACGGAGCCGTTCTTTCAGGCCGATGGCTGGGAGGCGATGATGATCGAGAAGGTGCCGATGCGCCGGTTCGGCAACGTCGAGGATTTGGTGGGTGCGGCGATCTTTCTCGGCTCGCCCGCTTCAACCTACGTCACCGGACAGTTGCTCTATGTCGATGGCGGCTTCATGGCGGCGATGTAGTTACGGCCGCATGATGGTTTTAAGTGCTGCTTCATCGCCGGCGATCAGTTTCCCATAGGCGGATGGCACGGCGTCGAGGGTGATCGCCGGACCAATCAGCGCCTGGAGCCGCAGGGCAAGACGCGGCAGTAGGTCGACCGCTTCGCGCTGCTCATCCCGAAACACTGCCGAACCGATCAACTCGATCTCGCCCTCGACCAGCCGATTGACCGGGATGACCGCCTCACCGTCAAAGATACCGACCATAACGATACGGCCACCCGCCGCCACATCGCCGATCAGCGTACGCAGCACCGCCGCCGAACCGGTCGCCTCGATCGCCAAGGGATATCCCGATAGCTGATCTAGCGTCACGATCTCTACATTGGCGACGCGCGCCAGCAACGCTGCCCGGGCAGAATTGCGCTCCGCCATCGATACCGGCCCGAATCCGAATTCGGACAACAGCAACGCCGCCAATCCGCCAATGGCGCCGCCGCCCGCAATCAGGATCGGCTGACCCGGCTTCGGATCGAGCCGGCGCACGACGCGTAAGGCAACCGCCAGCGGCTCGCTCAACGCCGCGATTTCCGGCGCCACACCGGCCGGCACCTTGATCACCTCGTGGGCGGACAACACCACCTCTTCGGCGAAGCCGCCATCGCAAACCTCGCCGACATAACCGATGCGGTCGCAGAGGTTCCGCCGACCGGCGAGACAGTTCGGACACTCGCCGCAGGTCGCGCGTGAATCGGCGACGACAAGATCGCCCGGTGCGAGATGCCCCACACTGGCCCCCACTTCCGTCACCTCTGCGGCGAATTCATGCCCCGGCGTCACCGGCAGACGCGACATCCACATGCCGGTGCGGAAATTATGCAAATCGGAGCCGCAAATCCCGGCGGCACGCACGGCAAGGCGCACCTGACCCGACGCGAGTTGACCAGGCCTTGGCACCTCCTCCACGCGAAGATCGCCAACACCGTGAAATCGGACTGCTTTCATCGGCCGTCTAGTTTCCCAAAACCCGGCGGCGGATGCTGGAGACCGCCCTGGCATGCGCATCGAACCCTTCATAGGTCGCAAGCGCGTGGGCCTGCACGGCCAGCGCGTCGTAACCCATCCGGGTCACATAACCGACCGATGACCGCTTCATATAATCGAACACCGATAACGGCGACGCCGTCTTGGCCGATCCCCCCGTCGGCAGGACCGCGTTCGGCCCGAGCACGAAGTTCGCCAGCGTCACCGGCGTGTGTTCGCCCAACAGGATTTCACCGGCATTGACGATTCGCTCGAGCACGGCAAGCGGTTCGGCAGCCAGAATTTCCAGATGCTCCGGCGCGTACGCGTTGACGAAATCGATGGCCGCGTCGAAATCCTGTGTCAGCACGACACCGCCATGGCCGCTCGTCAGCACGCGGCGGGAGAAATCGGCGCGCATCGGATCCATCTCCGCCCAGTAGCCGGGCAGGGCGTCGAGAGCGGCCGCAGCAACCTTGCGGCTATTGGTCACCAGGAATGCCGACGAATCGGGACCATGCTCGGCTTCGATCAGCAGATCGAGTGCTGCGAGCGCGCCATTGGCGGTCTCGTCGGCTAGGATGAGCACTTCACTCGGCCCCGCCGGCACGCCAGGATCGATGACGTCCGACAGCAGGCGCTTGGCGGCCACTACCCACGGGCTGCCAGGTCCGACGATCTTCAAGCATTTCGGCACTGTCTCGGTGCCAAAGGCGACCGCCGCGACACCCTGGGCACCGCCGCATTTGTAGATTTCTTCAACGCCGATCAACCGTGCCGCAACCAGAGTCCCAGGATCGACTCTGCCATCGGGGCCGGGCGGCGTGATGATGATCGGATGCGGTACGCCCGCGACCATGGCCGGGATCGTCGTCATCATGACGACGCTCGGGAATGAGCCCTTGCCACGCGGAACATAGCAGGCAACCGAGTCGATCGGCGTCCAGCGATCGCCGGCAAAGGCGCCAGACCGGATCTCCTTTAGCCACAGTTCCTCCGGCCGCTGGAGCTCGTGAAAACGGCGGATATTGTCGATCGCGAATTCGATCGCCCGAATGATATCGGGGTGGACGGATTTGAACGCGGCGTCGAATTCCTCCGGCTCGGCACGGATTGTCATCTCGGCTGCTTCGACGCGATCGAGCTCCCGCGCAAAGCGGACCAAGGCGGCATCGCCGTCGGTCCGGACCGCTTCGATAATCGGCTTTACCCGTTCCAGATATTGTGACAGATCGGCCTCGGTCCGCTTCAGCAGTGCCGGCGGGATCTCATCGCTTTCGGACAGATCATGGAGCGTTGCAGTCACGGACATCTCATATCCTCACTCAAATCAAATCCTGTGTCAGGCGTAAGCGGCGGCCGGCGGCACCAGCGGCGAGTCGACAGCAATCGGGCGGCCCTCGCGGATTGTCAGATGCGGAACAATCAGTTGCTCCGCCTGCATCGTCCCCCCGCTATTGTCATACAACGTGAAGCGTCCGCGTTTGAGATCGAGAACGCTGATATCGGCAACCATTTCCGGCGCCAGACTGCCGATCTCCCCGTCCAAGCCCAGCATCCGGGCAGGATTGCTGGTGACTGTGGCGACAATCTGGTCAAGCGGCAGACCGAGCGCCAGCAGCTCGCTCATCGCATGGGTGAGACAGAACGGGGCGACGCCGAAGAACGGATTGTCCCGCCGATCCTCGCTGTCGCCGCCGACATTATAGCCATGCAGATCGGCACCCAGCGTGTAGGGAGCAATGCCGGCCGCCAGCACCTTGCGCGCCATGTCGAAACTGAAATGCGAGCCGTGACCGACATCGACCGTCACGCCGCGATCGAGGGCGGCATAGACCAGCGGATGCACCTCGCCCGTGTGCTCCGAAATGAAGCCGCCCGGATGCCGCGTGAAGGGATGGGCCAGAATATCGCCCTCCTCCATGATCGGCATGAGCGCCGATACAACCTCGTCGGCATCTATCGAAGCGCCGTCCTTGGTCGGCCAAAGCTGACCCAGATGGATATAGAGCTTTACTCCGGCCCCGCGCGCGATCTCCTTGCCGAGCTTGATGACCTCCAGCCCCCAGCGCGACGCTCCGCCGATTTCGGCATGGGCTTTGACGCCCCGGACCAGATCGGCATTGGCCTTGGCCGCGCGTATCGTGGCCTCGACATCGACGCCGGTCGGGCCATAAAGATCGACATAGTGATGGCCCTCGAGCCCGCCGACGACATAGGCCGAGATGAAGCTCAGC
>CAIZEE010000591.1 GCA_903931835.1 uncultured Elstera sp. | reverse complement strand
TGCTGCTTCAGTTGCCTCCAGAGAGCAGCGCCGTTTCGTTGGCCGGAGGCCCATTGAGCGTCAAGCCATGGCAGGTAGAGTTCCAGGGAACTTTCGCGGACACGGAACATGTCTGAGCGCTGACCGCGCAACACGTTGCGAATCAATGTGCGGCTATAACCGGTGCGGCGGACCATTTCCTTGATCGCAACACCATCTTTTGCCATGGCGAGAATGGCGGCATTGGACTCTTCGCGCCGCAAATATCCGTCATATTGCAGGCGCTCAGCGGCGGTAAAAAGATTGGGATCGATCGCTGCGGCCCCGAGCACACTGCGGATTTGGCGCATTGATTTGCGCACCGCGTCGAGGAATGCCTGGCTGGAATTCGCCATCAGATGCCAGCGATCAGCTACCTGGACTGCATGGGGCAGGGCTTTGGCTGCGGCTAAGGCATACGCCCCGCCACGATCACGCGCGACGATCGAGATTTGTGGCTGGACTGACAGCCAGGCATGCGCGGTCGCCGGTTCTCGGTCGGGCAACAGCGCGATCGTTTTGCGCCGCTCAAGGTCGCATTGCGCCGCTCAAGGTCGCATATGATCGTGCCGTAGCGTTGGTTGCGCCGCCAGGCCCAGTCGTCGATGCCCACCACGGAGGGCGGCGCGAAGCAAGGTGCGCCGCGCCGCCGCACGACCCGCAACAGCGTATCGTTGCTCACCGGCAGCATGAGCCTCTGCGCAAAGCTTGCAGCCGGTCGACCGCCCAATGACAGGGCGAGATAGTGGACGAGGCTCGCGCCGCCTGCTCGTGCTCGTGCGTTAATGGACAAGTTCAGGCGATTTGTCAGAACGCGATGGACCTACCGCCGATCTGCTCTCCTCAGATTTGCCCGATTGTGCCGCCCGCCGTTCGGCCGATCCAGCAGCCTACAGTGCCGCCCATAGGCACAAGCAGTTGCGGGAAGGAGCAGGTGGTGAATCCCTCCACTCACCTTTATGAACGGCAGACCATCTGCCATTGAATGTGGCTTATCGGATTGGAAATCCGGGGCGAGCTCGGATCACCCGATAACCTGGGTCGAGTGGCGGCGCCAGGCCAAAAAGGGAAATATCCCGCCGGAAGGGTTGTGGGTGACGACTGGCCGAGCGCGGCCGTTCTCCATACTTTCTCTTGTCGCAATGAAGACCGATGGTAGTGCTGCATCGTTTGCAATTCAGCTAAATTCGCGGGATGTTCGGTTCAAGAAACGTGCCCGTAGATATCTAGCTAGAATCGGCTTGCCTTCATGAACCAGCAGAGCCTCTCCGCCTTCATCTGGTCCGTCGCCGACCTGCTGCGCGGCGACTACAAGCCCGCCGATTACGGCAAAGTGATCCTGCCCTTCACCGTCCTGCGCCGCCTCGATTGCGTGCTGGCGCCGACCAAGGCCGCCGTGCTTGCAGAGTTCGAGCATCGTACACATACCGGCATCAATCCCGAAGCGTTCTTGCGGAGGAAGGCCGGTCAGACCTTCTTCAATATCTCGCCGATGGATCTGAAGAAGCTGCTGGGCGACCCCGATAACGTCGCGACTAACCTTACAGCCTATATCCAGGGCTTCTCGCCCGAGGTGCGCGATATTTTCGAGCGCTTTGAATTCCACAATCAGATCGATCGGCTCGCCAAATCCGGCCTGCTGTTCATGGTGGCGGAGAAATTCGCCGGGATCGATTTGCATCCCGATCACGTCACGAACAACCAGATGGGCCTGGTATTCGAGGAGCTGATCCGCAAATTCGCCGAAGCCTCAAACGAAACCGCCGGCGATCATTTCACGCCGCGTGACGTCATCCGACTGATGGTCGATCTGTTGTTCATCGAGGATGACGACATGCTGACCCAGCCCAGCGTCGTGCGCACGATCTACGATCCCACGGCCGGCACGGGCGGCATGC
>CAIZEE010000590.1 GCA_903931835.1 uncultured Elstera sp. | reverse complement strand
GCCCTTGGCGGCCAGCATATCGTCATAGATCTTGGCGCTATGCTGCAGCCGCTCGACCGCGTCTTCGAGTGCAGCGAACTCGATATGCGGCACGTGGTCGAGCGCCGTCGGCGGGACACTCGTCTTGGTTGGATCGGCAGCGAGTCTGTAAGCGCCGTCGCGCAGCAAGGCGGCCTGGATATCGGCCGTCTCGCGCTTCTGGTCGGCGAGCTTCTTCACCTCACCCAGATATGTCGCGACCGTGCTGGCGAGATCGCCGGCGCGTTGTTCCGGCAAGGTCGCATCGGCGGTGCGCAGCACCAGCCGCCCGGCGAATTTGGCGAGCAGCGCGTCATAGACGAAGCCCGGATCGACGAAGCGGCTGTGATGCTCGAAATCATCATAGACCGAGTGGTAGACGCCGCCGAGATTGCCTTCCTCATAGAACCCGACATCGAGGGATGGGATGCCGGCATGCTGCAGGAAGCTCGAATAATCCGAACCGGAGCCGAGCGGCCCGATCGGGAAATCCTTGTCCTTCTGCGCTGCCGCTTTCGCATCTTCTATCGTGCGTGCAGAAGCGCCCGGTGACGCTGCGGCCACGCGCTTATTCGCGCGCCAACGCTCGCCGACGGTGACATTGGTTTCAGGATCGATAACAGACGCCGCCACCTGATTGACCAGATGCTGGAAATCATGGCTGCCATTGGCGCCCAGGAACCCGCGCTCATTCACATCGCTGTTGATGTAGAGGACGGTCTTTTGCTGCAGCTCGGCCTCATGGGTTTCCAGCCATTCGGTTGAGCCAACCAACATCGGCTCCTCCGCGTCCCAGCTGGCATAGACGATTGTGCGCTTGGGCTTCCAGCCGCTTTTCGCCAGCATGCCGATCGATTTCGCCTCGGCCAGCAAGGCGACTTGTCCGGCCAGCGGATCGCTCGCGCCAAAGACCCAGCCATCGTGATGGTTGCCGCGAATGACCCATTGGTCGGGATAGGTTGAACCCTTCATCGTCGCGATCACGTCATAGATCGTCTTCAGGCTCCAATCCGACTTCACCATCAGATGCACGTTCGGCTCGCCTGGGCCGACATGATAGGTGATCGGCAATTGGCCGCGGAAATTGGCCGGTGCCACCGGGCCGCCCAGCGCCGCCAGGAAGATCTGCGCGTCGCCATAGGAGATCGGCAGGACCGGAATTTTCAGGATGGTCGGCGCATCGGCGATGGCCAGGCGCTTGGCGTCCTTGGTGGCGCCGACACCCGGTGTCAGCGGATCGCCCGGGAAGGTGGTCATATCAGCGACCGAGCCGCGCTGGAAGCCCTGGGCCGGTCGCGCCGGGCCCTTGGGATAGACATCGTCGGCGCCATACCCGTCATCGGACGGATCGGAATAAATCAGGCAGCCGATGGCGCCATGTTCCTGCGCCAGTTTCGGCTTCAAACCGCGCCAGCCGGCACCGTAGCGCGCGATCGCGATCTTGCCCTTTACGCTGATCCCCATCCGCTCCAGCGCCTTGTAGTCATCCGGCATGCCGTAATTGACATAGACCAGCGATCCGGTGACGTCGCCATCGCCCTGATAGGCGACATAGGCCGGCAGGGCGTTCTGCAGATGGGTCGAGCTTTCATCGCCGGGGACGGCGGATTCCTGCAAGGTCGCCTTGAACGGTTTGGCGCCGGTGATCTCCAACACCTCCGAAATCGGCGTCGGGTAAAGGACGTCGAAGGTCTCGATCTTAGCGTCCCAGCCCCAGGATTTGAACTGGGCGAGGATCCATTCGGCATTCTGCTTGTCATGCGCGCCGCCCACCTGATTGGGCTCGGCCGCCATCAGTTTCATCCAGTCGCGCAGTTCGTCTGGATGGATGCCGGCATCAAAGCTCTTCTCAAGAGCTGCTTGATCGGTGGGTGCGGCGGCGAATACGGGCAGGGCGGCAAGCGATAAGGCGGCCAGCAGAACGAGACGACGCGACATGAATAGAAGCTCCCCGGTTGTGCAGTGCGAAACGCACCCTGCAAGCGTTAGGGGAAATGACGGGGCAGTTCAATAGGATGTGAGCGGTGACTACGCGGCATCTACCTCGCCGGCAATGCGATCGCCATGCGCCTGTTCGGCCTGATGCAGGTCATAGGCCTGCTGCATCGACAACCAAAGCCGGGCGCCCGTCCCGAGTGCCCGGCCAATGCGTAGTGCCGTTTCCGGCGTAATGGCGCGCTTGCCGGCGACGATCTCCTGGATACGCTGCGGTGGAACCCTGAGCTTCAAGGCAAACGCGTTGGCGCTGAGACCGCGCTCCTCCAACTCTTGCTTGAGGATGCTGCCGGGATGGGCGGCATGGAATGCCATGGTTTCCATCATGTGCTCCATTCAGTGATAATCGACGATCTCGACGTCATAAGCATTGCCGACGACAACAACATCCGAATGTCTATAAGAAGAGGGATGGCAAATGATCGCCAATATCATTGATCGCAGAACCCAACCATATCGCTGGAATTTCGTCGACGTGATCATCGAACCAACTTGGCACGACAACAGCCATAATGGTGATCAGGCGCAGCGTGATGACAGCGAGCCAGGGTATGCGACAAAGAAGAAGATCTCCCTTGCCCATGCCATTGCCTGGGCCATGACATTCCCCGTTCCTATGACCTTATACATTTATGATAAGGACAGCGACGTCGTCATACCCCTATAACGAACATAGTGATGTCGTCCGCTAGCAGCTTCATGCCGCGACGTGCAACGATGCGCTATGGCGTTCGCGGTCGGCGGCATAGGCAAGACACGCCAGAACATCGTCACGATTCAATTCCGGGTAGTCAGCCAGAATTTCCTCTGTGCTCATCCCTGACGCCAGCCATTCCAGAACATCTTGGACGGTAATCCGCAATCCGCGAATACAGGGCTTCCCGCTGCGTTTGCCAGGCTCCAGCGAGATGATGCCATGGTAATCGACCATGATTGTTCTTGTCCGTGCGGCTTTTAGATGCGGACATGATAACGAATGCGCGTATCGCTGACGATAGCGGCGATGGCCGTTCAGTGATCATCGACGATCTCGACGTAATGGATGTTGGTGTTCCCCGCAACACATCCACCTACTGGGATGGCAGGACTTCAATAACCGTTCCTATCCCAACGAGCGATCCACCTTCTTGGATGCGCCATTCACGGCCGGGATAAATTTGACCATCGAGACCAGGCCAATACCAAAATCGGATTAGCACCTCGATGCTTTCGCCCGGGTGTAATTCTTTGCCGTCCGGCAAATCGATGAAGCCCGTCGCCATGGTCCGATTATCTGGGCCGAAGAAATTATGGTTTGGCCGATAACTGCCTTTGATAGGTGTCGTGCGACCGCTTTCGGCCGT
>CAIZEE010000589.1 GCA_903931835.1 uncultured Elstera sp. | reverse complement strand
GGAGGTTCGCTATTACGGATGCACGATTTTGTCTCCTTTTTCCTAACAATCGGGTAGTGATCGCTGCGCTCGTGCAGATGCCGCCAGCGGCCGCTCTTCCCTGGCAACAAAGTTCTCCAATGTCCGCCGTCGCGTGTTCGACGACTGCGGCATCCTGCTGCATTGGGAAATCCGCCGCATCGGCCAACCGCTTGATGAGGAGGACGCATGAGCCCGCTTTCGTCCTTTGAGCGCAAGCGCCGCAGCGTCGCCGTGCTGATGGGTGGCACTTCTGCCGAACGTCCGGTGTCCCTGGTGAGTGGTGCTGAGGTCGCAAAGGCGCTGGCTGAGCAAGGTTATGACGTCAAAACCATCGATGTCACCGGCGATATCGTAGCCTTGGTGGCCGCGCTCACGCCGGCACCGGACGCGGTGTTCAACGCGCTGCATGGTTCGGGCGGCGAAGACGGCACGATGCAGGGCCTGCTCGATCTGATGCGCATCCCCTACACCCATTCGGGGCGTCAGGCATCGGCTCTGGCGATGGACAAGCCGACGGCTAAACGTCTGTTTGCCGCCGCCGGCCTGTGCTGCGCCGAAGGCATGTTGGTATCGCGTGAGGATCTGCTGCGCGGCGATCCGATGCCGCGCCCGTATGTGGTAAAGCCGCCGGCCGAGGGTTCGAGCTTCGGCGTGTCAATCGTCCGTCCGGGCGACAATGCGCTGCCCTTTACGGCGGCCGATTGGCCCTATGGCGACGAGGTATTGGTCGAGACCTTCATTCCGGGTCGGGAATTGACCGTCGCCGCGATCGGCGAGGGCGCGGATACCAAGGCGCTGGGTGCGATCGAGATAAAGTGGCAGGGACAGTTCTTCGACTACCATTCGAAATACACCGCCGGCCAATCCTACCATCTGCTGCCGCCGCCGATTCATCCCGACGCGCTGGCCCAGTTGCTGGATATCGGCGTTCGTGCGCATCAAGCGCTGGGATGTCGTGGGGTCAGCCGCGCCGATGTCCGCTATGACGACACGGCAGGCGAACCTGGCGGCATGTATCTGCTGGAGGTGAATACCCAGCCCGGCATGACGCCGATTTCGCTGGTGCCCGACATCGCGAAATCCTGCGGCATCAGCTTTGGCGAGCTGGTCTCCTGGATGGTTGAGGAGGCGAGGTTCGGATGAGCCAGCTCCCGCTCCTGACCGCCGGCCCCCGCCTGACTTCCAGCACCACCAAGGCGCTGGTTCCCGTCGCGAAGAAACCGGTCCGCCGCCGGCCGCGCCGTCGGGCCATTCCGGGGAAGCGTCTGGTCGCGTTCGTTGTGGTGCTCTTGCTTGTCGGCGGCGGCGCGTTGGCGTGGCGCAGTGGCGTCGTGACGCCCATGACCGTGGCCGGCTCGATCGGCCAAGGCGTGGTGTCGTTGACGGGTTTCGCCGGATTGCGGGTTCAGGATCTGCTGGTGGACGGCCGCCAGATGGCCGATCGGCAGGCGGTGATGGAGGCACTCGACATCTCCCGCGACATGCCAATCCTGGGTTATCAGGCGGAGGCGGCGCGGCTGCGGTTGGAGGCGGTGCCCTGGGTCGAAACCGCAGTGATCGAGCGCCGCCTGCCGGACACGATCTATGTGCGTATCACCGAGCGTCACCCGCTGGCGCTTTGGCAGCATAACGGCACGTTCTCGCTGATCGACGCGAAGGGCGTCGAGATCGCGCTCGACCAGCTTGGCCCCTATGCCAGCCTTCCGGTCGTCGTCGGAGAGGGCGCGCCTGAGGCGGCCGAGGAAATGTTGATGATGCTCGACGTCGCCCCGGCGCTAAAGGCGCGGGTAACGGCCGCCGTTCGAGTCGCCGGAAGGCGCTGGAATCTGAGGCTCGACAACCGCGTTGACGTGAAGCTGCCCGAAGAAGACCCCGCCGTCGCCTGGGCTGCCTTCGCCAATCTTGAGCGCGATCAGAAACTGCTCGAACGCGAAATCGCCGCCATTGATATGCGCCAGCCCGATCGCCTGATCGTCCAGGTGACGCCGCGCGCTGCTGAAATTCTGCATCTCGCCTCAACCAAGACAGAAGTCGCCAAACCCGCCGACCCCGCCGCCAAGCCCCCTGCCGGCAAGCCACACGCCGTAGCCTCGAGGAAGCCATGAAAACCACCCAAGTCAGGACCCGGAATGGGCTGATCGCCGCACTCGATATCGGGACCACCAAAACCACGTGCCTGATCGCGCGCAGCGAAGGCGGCAACGCCAATTTCCTGGGTTACGGGTTGCACGGCTCGAGGGGTGTGAAGGCCGGTACGATTGTCGATATGGAGGCGGCCGAGCAATCGGTGCTGCAGGCTGTACACGCGGCCGAGCAGATGGCGGGGGAAACGATCAGCCAGGTGCTGATCAATGTGTCGGGCGGCCATCCTTCGTCGCGCACCGTCATTCAGGAAGTGCCGATCGCGGGCAGCGAGGTTGACGAGCAGGACATGCGTCAGGCGCTCGATCAGGCGCGCT
>CAIZEE010000588.1 GCA_903931835.1 uncultured Elstera sp. | reverse complement strand
CGTCTGGCGACCGCGCTTTAGCCGGAGCACCGATTAGGGTGCTTGGTCCTTCTGCCACTCGCGCGCCCGATTCCTGCCCTCCGCCTTCGCGCAATAGAGGGCGGCGTCGGCGCGGCTCAGCAGCAGGTTCAGCGTCTCCGCCTGTTCCGGATACAGCGCAAATCCGGCCGAGAACGTGGCTCTAAGGGCCGTCCCCTCATGCTCGACGATATGCGCCGAGAAGGCGCTGCGCCAGGCATCGACGCGGTCCAGGACGCTGGCCGGCTGAACATTGGGCATCAGGATCAGGAATTCCTCGCCGCCCATGCGGAAAACAGCGTCGCCGGCGCGACTATTCTGGCGCAGGAACTGGCCGGTGTGACGCAGCACCGCGTCGCCGGCGGCGTGGCCATGGTGATCGTTGAAGCGTTTGAAATGGTCGATATCGATCATCACTGCGGCGAGCGGCGCTCCGGAGCGTTGAGCGTCGGCCAGCATGGCTGGGGCGATCTCGTCGAAGAAGCGGCGATTATGCAATCCGGTCAGCGTGTCTCTGATCGATTCCTCACGCAATTGGCGCTGCAATGCGACATTGCTGGACAATTGCCGCTCCAGCTCCACCATCGCGATTTCCAAGCGATGCTGGGCCTCGCGGTGATCGGTGATGTCGCGTAGCAGGATCAGCGTGCCGACATCGCGTCCGTCATAGGTGAGCGGCACTCGCACCACGTCGAAATGGCGGGCTGGGTTGCCGATGCTGACCTCATGCGGGTCGGTTTCGTTTGGCGCCTCCAGGTCAAGGCGGCTCGAGAATTCCGGCACAGCGGCGAGTGGCGTGCCGATCAGCCGGTGATGGCCGGCCAGCGCCCGGGCGGCCGGGTTGCATTCGGTAATCCGGCGTTCGGCGTCGACGACCAAAACCGGGTCCGGTACGGCGTTCAGCAGCACGCTTTGCGCCATCGGCACCAGATCGAACAGGTTCCGCCGGCTCAACATCCAATAATAGATGCCGCCGACCAGCACGAAGCTGAACGGCGTGGGGTCGATATCGAAAAGCCCGACCAGATGCGCCACGTTAAGCAGCCAGGGCGGCAACGAGGCCCCCAGCATGCCGAGATAATGGACGCGATAGAAGTCGCTGGCGTGGATCAGGCGATAGAAGATCAGCGTCTGCGCCAGCAGCATGATGAGATAGAACGCCGTCAGTAGAATGAAATACAGCGGCCCGTGCTCGTAATGGACGTGGAGATAAGGCGGGGTGCCGACCGGCGTCGTCGCCGTGTAGATGAGATGATGCAGGTTGTTGGTGAGCGCGACTGCAAGAACGGCTAGGCCGATCGCCGCCAGCACGCCGTGGAGCGCTCGTGAGGTGGCGCTATTGCGGCCGATCATGTAGTTCCAGGCGAATAGGCCGAAATATCCCGGCGTGCAGACGATGCCGAACCAGGCCATCTTCGCCCAGAATACCTTGGTTTCCACTTGGTCGGAGGCGTGTTCGAAGGCGTCGGTCGCGGTCCACCAGGCGATGCACAGCGCGAAGAGCAGGAAGTCGCGGTGGCCGGGAAATGGGGCGAGGTGCCTGACCCGCGCGGCGATGACCAGACTGAACAAAGAGGCCGGCGCCAATGAGATCGGAAGAGCACACGTCTGAACTCCAGTCACTCGAGCGTATCGCGTATGCCG
>CAIZEE010000587.1 GCA_903931835.1 uncultured Elstera sp. | reverse complement strand
CCTCGCAGCGGCGCGCGAAGCGCTGGCGAGGGATCGCAGCGGCATGATCGGCGAGACGCTGTTCGCGCAGATCATAACACCCCCGCCACGCCTGTTCATTGTCGGCGCCGTGCATATCGCGCAGGCGATGGCGCCGATGGCGGTGTTGCTGGGCTACGAAGTGACGATCATCGACCCTCGCCGCGCCTTTGCCACCGATCAGCGGTTTCCGACGGTGATCTTGACCTCCGAATGGCCGAATGAGGCGCTGGCCCGGCTCAAGCCCGATCGGCGCAGCGCCATCGTAGCGCTCAGCCATGACCCGAAGCTCGACGATCCGGCCCTACACATCGCGCTTGCCTCACCCGCTTTCTATATCGGCGCCCTGGGCAGCCGTAAATCGATGGCGGCGCGCACACAACGTCTTGCCGAGCAGGGTTTTGACGAAGCGGCAGTGGCGCGCATCCACGGGCCGGTCGGTTTGCGCATCGGTGCCGTGAGTGCGCCGGAAATTGCTGTCTCCATCTTGGCCCAGATGACATCGCGGCGGCGCGGCGGCGACCTGTGAGATGCATGCCGCCCCAAGGATCATCGCCATCGTCCTTGCGGCCGGAAAATCCACCCGAATGGGCCAGGATAACAAGCTTCTGATGACATGGCGCGGCAAACCGCTCGTAGCCCATGTCGTTGATCAGCTGCTTACCTCATCCGTTGCCCATGTCGTGGTCGTCACAGGCCATGAGCAGGAAAAGCTGTGTGCCGCCCTTGGCGACCGACCCGTAAGCTATGTCAGCAATCCACGCTTTGCCGAGGGGTTGAGCACCTCGCTTATCGCAGGCATCGAAGCGGTACCGAAAGACGCCGACGGCGTGCTGGTGGCGCTCGGCGACATGCCGCGCATTGACTCAGGCGTCATCGACCGGCTGGTGGCCGCCTTTAACCCGGCCGAAGGTCGGTCGATCTGCCTGCCGGTCTTCGCGGGCAACTGGGGCAATCCGGTGCTCTGGGGGCTGAGCTATCTGGATCAGATGGCTAAACTGACCGGTGACGCCGGTGCACGGGGACTGCTGCAAGCCAATCGCAATGCGATTTGGGAGGTCGCTGCAGGAAATGATGCTGTTTTGGCCGATATCGATACGCCCGAAGCCTTTGCCGCGCTGGCAGAGTAAGCTATCGTTAACCCTCATTCTGCACACTGCTGAATGTGATTGGGGGGAAATTTGGTAGCCGAACCGATTCGCGGGCCGGGCGAACAGCCGCCGACCTATGATATTCGCATTGGCGCCGGCATGCCGGCAGCCGAGCCTGCTCCGCGTCCGCAGCGCGCAACACGCCGCCATCGCGACCGCATTCCAACCATGGCGCAGCTCGAATCGCTGTTCAAGGACGGCTTTCTGGTCCTTCCGCTGCGCTATTTTCGCGGATATTTCCTCGATCTGCTGGTGTGACGCATTCAGAGTGCGATCGTTTCAGGTTCCTTCAACCTGAAACGTGAATCGTTCTCTTCTTAACTAGGTAGGGTCTGATTCACGGTCCGATTTGAACCGATCAGACCCTAGCGTCTCTGTGAGGGGCATACGCGTATGATGAGGCGTTGCGGCGTCGCCCTTGTGGCGATTTTCCTTGGACTTGACGTCTCGTCTTCCCTTGCCGCAGAGCCGCCCGCCGAAATCGGCGACATCCCAGCCAAGTTCGACGCAGTGAAGTCCATCTACGACTTCGAGAAGCGTGAAGCGATGATCCCGATGCGCGACGGCGCCAAGCTGTTCACCGTGATCGTCATACCCAAGGGCGCCGTCCACGCGCCGATCATCCTTGATCGCACGCCCTATAGCGCTGCCGATTTCACCTCCAAGACGGCAAGCCCGCATGCCGCCCTCGCCTTGCCGCGCTCTTATGGCGAGTTGGCGGAGGCCGGCTATATCATCGTCGCGCAGGATGTTCGGGGGAAATACAAATCTGAAGGCGAGTACGTGATGAACCGGCCCCTATCCGGGCCGCTCAACGCGACCAATGTGGATCATTCGACCGACGCCTATGACACGATCGACTGGCTCGTTAAGAACGTCCCCGAAAGCAACGGCAAAGTCGCCACCATGGGCACCAGCTATGACGGCTTCACGGTGCTGATGAGCCTTGTCCATCCGCATCCAGCTCTCAAGGCCGCCGTGCCGTTCAACCCGATGGTTGATACCTGGACGGGTGATGACTGGTTCCATCACGGCGCGTTCCGTGAGACCTATGCCGATTACATCTATGAGCAGACTGCGGCGAAAAGCTCTGACGAGAAATGGACGCCTGCTCGTTACGACGCCTATGAGACTTGGCTCGCGGCCGGATCGGCGGGGACATTTGGCTCCAAACTTGGCCTCGATCAACTGCCGTTCTGGACGCGCGTCGTCAGTCACCCAGCGTTTGACGCCTATTGGCAAGGCCAGGCAATGGACAGGATCCTGGCGGTTCAGCCGCTCACCGTGCCGATCCTGTACATCCATAGCCAATGGGACCAGGAAGACATTTACGGCGCGACCGCCGCCTATGCCGCGACGGAGGCCAAGGATCGCAACAACGATATGAATTTCCTGGTGATCGGCCCGTGGCGTCATGGTGGCGGCAATGGCGATGGCAGCAGCCTCGGCGCCATTAAATTCGACGGCGATACGGGCCGGCAGTTTCGCCGCAGCGTTCTGTTGCCCTTCCTTGATGCACATCTGAAGGACAACGCGCCCAAGGCCGACATATCCCCTGTCACCGCCTATGAGACCGGCGTCAATCAATGGCGCCACTATGATTCGTGGCCGCAATCCTGCGCGACTGGGTGCCCCTACCCTTCCCAGAAGCTCTATCTGGCAGGCGGAGCCAAATTGTCGTTCACCGCTCCCGCCGATCAGGCAGCCTATGACGACTATGTATCGGATCCGCAAAAACCCGTGACATATCGACCGCGTCCGATCCGTCCGACCTATGCCGAGGAT
>CAIZEE010000586.1 GCA_903931835.1 uncultured Elstera sp. | reverse complement strand
GGCGTCCATCGGGAAATCCTATGCTCATTTCCATCTGTTTTCTGGACCAGTCGGGAGCGACCGATTCCACCGCAAAGCGCGGCAGCCCGATCAGCCCCTCGTCATCCCATACCCACATGTTGGCAGCGTCGCGCATCCCGGGGACAGGCGATGGTTCGGCAAAGGAGGCTTCGCGCGACGCCTCCAGTCCGCCCGTCAGATCAATCGGCATTAACTGTCCTTTCTGCCCCCCGTGCAAAGGCTTGCACAATGGGGGCGTTCAACCATCGTCAGAAATGGACGATAAAATCGGCGCCCAGGGTCCGGGCCTGCTGGTAGCTGGCATCGGCCTCAATGGTGCCAAAGATCAGCGCATAGATGGGGTCGCGGTTATTGGTCAGGTTCCGGCCCCACACTCCGATCTCACCCTTGAACGGCCCAACCGGTACCTCGCGCAGCGCGATCCGACCGTTCCAGATCCAGCGCGCCGGGGTGAAGACATAGGGCGCGAACGCCGGATTGGTCGTGCCGAAGTCGAGCAGGGGCGAGTTGCGATATTTGCCCTGGTAAATGCCATCGATCCGGAACAGCATGGTCGCGTTGTCGAACAGCGGCGGCGTCACATACTGGGCGTTGACACCGCCCATGAAGTCGGGAAGTCCATTCGGGCCCGCCGGGTGCAGGCCATTCGATGTCAGCAGCGGACTGGGGCTCAGCCAATCGGTCTTGGTATAGCTGAACGAGGCGCCCAGGCTAACGCCGGTGATGGGCGATGCCGATGCTTCGAGTTCAACCCCCTTCGCCCTGATCGAACCATTGTCGATGACGACGACACCATATTGGGACAGGCTGGCGCCATTGATGATGACGTTGCTGCCGCTTTCCGCCGCCTGGGCGTGCTTGTAATTGGCCAGGAACAGCGCGGCGTTGAAGACGAGATGGCGGTCGAACCATTGCGACTTCAGACCGGCTTCCACCGACGACACCGTTTCCGGCGCGAAGCTGAGCGGGCCGGCCGTGCCGCCCGCCAGGAACGCCGTCGAGAACTTGGCATAGGTGAGCACGTCGCGATTCACCTTGTAGTCAAGGCCAGCCGAGAAGGTCGGCTTGGTCTTGTTATACAGGTTCTCGGTCCGGGTAGCGCCCGAGATGGTGTTTTGCGCATTGCTGTAGGTTCCGCCAAACGTGAAGTCGTTGGTCTTCTTGTCATTGGTCAGGCGCGCACCCAGCACGATATCGAACTTCGGGTTCAAATGGATTTCAGCCTGACCGTAAGCGGCGATCGACGTGGTGTTCTGCACCGTCTCCTGGACATTGCCCGGGGTCAGGGTGTTCGATGTCGGCGTGAATGCGATGTTGGGTGAGAAGCCGGGCACGCCGCTCGACAATTCGTGCGAGTGGAACCAGATACCTCCCAAAGTCAGCGTCAGAAATTGTGACAGGTAGTTTGCCTGCAATTCATTGCTGATCTGGTAGTATTTGCCGTAGCTTTGCCCCTCATAACCGGCAAAGTAGGAGCCGACCGGCGCATTGCCATTGGCACCCAGCGCCTGTGCGTACGATGCCCCGCCCAGAAACGGCTGCGGCGCGGTGTAGAATGCCTTTGCCGCCGCGGTGTATTCCATCCCGTCCAGGCCCATGATCGTGGAAATACCCAGCGCTTCGGTCTGGCGGTAGGCGGTGATGTTCTTGAACGACAGGCTGTCGGTCGCTTGCCATTTCATGGTCAGGTTGTGACCAGAGGCCCTGACGAAGCCCGGCATGGTAAAGCCATTGTTGACCGCGTCGGGACGCTTGTAGTCGGGAAACAGCGGAACCGGCCCGAACCGCCCGCCACCGGGCGTCTGCGAGGCATAGATCGCGCTCAATGCGCCGCCGACGAAATCATTCGGATTGATGACCAGCGTCGCGCGCGCCTCGGGCGTGTTGTCATCGTGCGAATAGTCGAACTTGTAGGTCGCCGAGAAGCTGTCACTTGGTTCCAGCTTGACCACGGCGAACACATTGTTGTCGTTCTTGCTGCCCAGCCAGGTTGGCGAAGTGGTCTGGCCGACGACGTTCTGCACCGGGCTGGTGCGGTCGAATACCGTGCCGGCACCAAGATTGCGCACGTCGCCACGGCGCTCGTCGTGGACGAAGGTGACGTAGGCGCTAAGGATGCCAATCTGCGGCGAATCAATTGTCGTTCGGGTGCGAAGCTGGGACAGGTTGCCGACCGTAACTTCCTGGCGAAAGCCCAGATGACCGCTCGGATCGCGGGTGACGATGCTGATGGCGCCGGCGGTGGCGTTGCGCCCGAACAATGTACCCTGCGGGCCGCGCAGCACTTCGATACGCTGGAGATCCGGCAGATCGAAGGTGGCGCCGCGGGTGCCGCCAACGTAGACGCCATCGATGTAGCTGGAAATTTCCCG
>CAIZEE010000585.1 GCA_903931835.1 uncultured Elstera sp. | reverse complement strand
CCCAATACCCGACAAAGCTCAGCCACTTGCGCGCGCCGTTCAGCGACGCGCAGGCCGAGATGGGCTACAATCACGCGCACTACACTGCCATTTATCTCTATGTCGGCGTCAACCGCCCCCCTTGGATCGCGATCGGTGGGATTAAGGTTGAGCGGACGAAGCGCGCGGATCGGATGGCGGGTTAGCAAGGCCGTCGCCATTTCACCCTTCGGACCATGCATCAGCCCGCCGCGAACAGCGTTGGTTCCCGTCACGCGGGCCAAATGGGCGAGTTGTTCGGTCGCGTGCAGGCGCTGCTTGCGCCCGTCGATTTCCTGGATGCCGATCAGATCGGCGCTGAGTTCGGCAATCACCTCGCCAATCCGCTCCGGATTGCGGCGGCGGTCGGTGCCGAGACAGCGGTGAATGTTATAAGTCGCAACCGTAATACCCTGGGTTAACCGCACGCTAATTCCCCAACCCTGTCACCCAAGGATATCGTTGGCCTTGCCCTAGATTACGCATAGAAGAGCCTCGTTTGTAATCAAGGCAAATGGTATTATAAAGTTTCTACAGGACAGCGAACGGCGTGAAACATGACAAGCGCGATTAGCAATGAAGAGATTCTGAAGGCACTCGTCGATATCGGCGGCGGGCTTCATCGCGAATTCTCAGAACTTCGTCAATCGCTGCAAGTCGCGGCCAAGTCGATCAACGAACAGAAGATCGAAGAGGCTGCTCTGCTCGCCCGTGAATTGCAGGAATTGTCGCATCACATCGATAATACCAAGCGCGAGATCGCCATGCTGGCTGGCGGGACAGCGGCACCCGGCCCCGGGCCCGGCATCCTGTCCGCGAATTTTGAACTTGATGCGATCGTCAAGGCGACCGAAGACGCGACCAACAACATCATGACGGCCGCAGAAACGATCGAAGCGATCGCGGACAAGCTGGTCAATAATACTGATTTGTCGGTCGATGATCGCAACGCGCAGCTTAACGAAATCCGCTCCCACGTCGCCCGCGTGTTCGAACATTGCAGCTTCCAGGACATCACGGGGCAGCGGATCAGCAAGGTCATCAAGACGCTGGATTACATCGAGACCCGCATCGAAAACATGATCCAGATTTGGGGCAAGCAGGATATCGCGGCGCATGTCGAGGAACCGGCGCCGATCGATCCCACCGATGAGGCGCATCTGCTGAACGGCCCGCAACTGGCCGACCAGGGCGTCACCCAGAACGAGATCGATCAGCTCTTTCAGTAGAGCCAGTTGGTTGGGTCTGATTCACGGTTCAATTTGAACCGCTCAGGCCCTAGCGGCGGCTGTTTTCCTCCGCCGCCTCCCAATCCCGTTCATCGGCCTCACATTTCGCGACAACTTCGTCCTGGCTTAGAAACCCGTCATGGTTGAGGTCGTATTGGACAAAATGGCGTTCGGCCATGGCCATGAACTCTTCCTTGCTGACCCGGTTGTCGAGATTGGCGTCGGCCGCCATCACAGGGTCGAGATCGATGCTGACCCCTGGGCGGCGGCGCGGCGAGCTCTTCTGGAAAGGGATTGGGTTACCCATGCGGTCTCTTTGCGGCTGCTCGCGCGCCTGAGCCTCCGCGTCCATCTGTTCGCGGAGCGCGGCCTCCTCCTCTTCGCGGTCACGATCCGCCTTCTCTTGATCCCAGGGCATGATTTTGGCGTGAATCTTAGCGGTCTCTGACGGTTCGGCGAAGCCGTCGTGATCGGCATCGACGACCGAGAACCAGCGCTCGGCATCAGCCATGAACTCGTCATGGTCGATGCGGCCATCGTGATTGGTGTCGACGCGGTGGAACCAGGCGATCAGCGTGTTCGGGCAGGTTAGCGGACTATCTTGCGGACGTTTGACCGCGAGAATTTCTGCATTCGGGCTGAAGATTGGATGAGGCGGTTTTGGCAGATCCTCGCCGGAACAAGCGGGTAATCCGGCCAGACCGAGAATGCCCAAACCAAAAAACGCCATACGTCTTATGGCGATATGCCGGATAATTCGGCCTGCCCTCAACGCCTCTACCATAACGACCCTTAAATCGAACGTGACCGGTCAGCCGCCTTGTATCACGACTGCTGCCATCCCTCGCGCCGAATCCGCCATCCTCACCTAACGTTTCCGGCCAAAGCCGCCTCCGCCAGGCGTCTCAATGACGAACACATCGCCAGAATTCAGCTCCGCACGGTGACACGCGCCGAACCGCTCGATCGAGCCGTCTGCCCGCTCGATCCGATTGCTGCCGGGCAAGGCGTCGCCGCCGCCCTGGAGACCGAACGGCGCGATCGCGCGCCGGCT
>CAIZEE010000584.1 GCA_903931835.1 uncultured Elstera sp. | reverse complement strand
GGTCTGGTCGATGGTCACGGCGGGTGCGGTGAAGACGCTTGTCTCGGCGGCATATCCTGTGCCGGTCGACACAAATCCGCCGATCAGTACCGCAACCGCGATCAGCCGTCGCAAGTCGTACCTTCCCGGCATTGAAACGCCTCCCGATTTGGCTATTGTCAGCCAGCTTCTATAGCGCGGCCTTCATAGGGAAGTCACTACCATCGCCCCCTCCTCCACACGCAATCCCCCCACTTATCGTGATGCCGGCGTCGATATCGATGCGGGTGCCGCTCTCGTCGACGCGATCAAGCCGGCCGCACGCAGCACCGCGAGACTCGGCGCCGACGCGACGCTTGGCGGCTTCGGCGCGCTGTTCGATCTCAAAGCAGCGGGTTTCAAGGACCCCTTGCTGGTGGCGACGACAGACGGCGTCGGCACCAAGCTGAAGCTCGCGATCGCGCTGAACAAGCACGACACGATCGGCATCGATCTGGTCGCCATGTGCGTCAACGATCTGATCGTGCAAGGTGCCGAGCCGCTGCTGTTCCTCGATTACTACGCCACCGGCAAATTGGATATCGCTGCTGGTCGCGCGATCATCCAGGGCATTGCCGAGGGTTGCCGGCAATCCGGCTGCGCCCTGATCGGCGGAGAGACCGCCGAGATGCCGGGCATGTATGCCGAGGCTGATTACGACCTTGCAGGATTCTCGGTTGGAGCTGTCGAACGCGACCGGCTGATTACCGGTCGTGAGATCGCCGCAGGCGATGTCGTGCTGGGTCTCGCCTCCAGCGGTGTCCATTCGAATGGCTTCTCGCTGGTCCGCCGGCTCGTCGATACCGGTGGTCATTCCCTTTTGGCACCGGCCCCCTTCGCGCCTGGAATCAGCCTTGGCGAAGCCCTGCTGACACCCACCATGCTCTATGTCCGGCCGGTTCTGGCCGTCCTGAAAGAAATCCGGCTGAAGGGTCTCGCCCATATCACCGGCGGCGGGCTGGTTGAGAATATTCCGAGGGTGCTGCCGGATGGTCTCGGCGTGGAGATCGACGGGTCCACATGGAAAGCCCCCGGCGTGTTCGGCTGGCTGGCTGCCCAGGGCGTTGAGACGCATGAGATGGCGCGTGTCTTCAATTGCGGGATCGGCATGGTCGCGATCATCGAGCCCAAAGATGCCGCGCAGGCGATTGACATACTCGTGAGCGAAGGCATCGCCACCTCGCAAATCGGCACTGTCGTGGCCCATACCGGTGCGGAGCGCGTCCAGCTGAGCCAGTTGGAGGTAGCGTGGCGCGGTTGAGGCTGGGCGTCCTGATTTCGGGCCGGGGCAGCAATCTTCAGTCGCTTATCGATCATTTCTGCATGGCCGACGCGCCGGCGGAGATCTGCGTCGTCATCTCCAATAATCCTGGTGCCGCCGGCTTGGCCCGCGCGGCAGCTTCAGGGCTGCCGACGCTCACGATTGATCATCGTCGGTTCGGTAGCCGTGCGGAGTTCGATGCGGCGGTTAATGCCGCTTTGCTCGATGCGGGGGTGGAATTGGTCTGCCTCGCAGGCTTCATGCGCTTGCTAACGACCGAGTTTGTGCAGGCCTGGCGTAACCGGATGATCAATATCCACCCCTCCCTGTTGCCCTCGTTCAAGGGCCTGCATACCCATGCCCGCGCGATCGAGGCCGGCGTGCGCTTTGCCGGCTGCACCGTTCATTATGTCCGACCGGAGATGGATGAAGGGCCGATTCTGGTGCAGGCGGCCGTCCCGGTTCTGGCGGATGACGATGAAGACAGCCTGGCCGCCCGCGTGCTGGTGGCCGAACACCGCTGCTATCCGGCCGCGATCCGGATGATCGCCCAAGGACGCGTGCGCATCGAAGGCGAAAGAGCCGTCATTGCTGGCAGCGGCGAAATGCCACCCGCCACGCAGTTCAACCCTGCATAAGATAATGGCGGCGGTGCCACGCTTGCGCTACAAACGAAAACAAGGATCGCCTAAGGGAAAGGACCAATGATGACCGAGACTTCAGAACTTCAGCGCCACCAAGCCATGTTCTCCGCCTTCATCAAGGCGTTCGGCTATGGGATATTCGGCGTGACCATTCTGCTGGCCGGAATGGCCCTGTTCCTGGTCAACTAGCACAGAAATCGTCCCGTCGCGCAGACGTGATGTCTTGAGCGCGACGGGGTGTTAAGCCAGCTTAGCCGACCAGTTCGAGCGTGCTGAAGAAAAACGAGATTTCGCGCGCGGCGGCAGCGGGCGAATCCGAGCCGTGCACCGAATTGGCATCGATCGACACCGCGAAATCCTTGCGGATCGTACCGGCGGCGGCATTAGCCGGGTTGGTCGCCCCCATGATGTCGCGATTGGCCAGGATGGCGTTCTCGCCTTCCAGCACCTGCGCCACAATCGGACCCGAGCTCATAAAGCCGCACAGATCCTTGTAGAACGGACGGGCTGAGTGCTCCTGATAGAACAGACCGGCCTGCGCATCGGTTAGCTGCAGGCGCTTCTGCGCAACAATCCTCAGGCCCGCCGCCTCGAAGCGCGCATTGATCTGGCCCGTCAGATTGCGTTCAGTGGCATCGGGCTTCAGGATCGACAAAGTACGTTCAACGGCCATAATCGGCTCAACTCCAGACAGACTTTAGGGAAAACTGCCGCCTTATAGCTTCTGAGGCCCGGTATCGCAACCGCAAGCCGCGCGAGGCTGCTATGTGGAGCCGCCCCGCTTCTCCCACCCGCCGGTTTCGGTTTGCCGGTAATAGGTGAGGCTGTGTCCAAGATCGAGGGCGGCGCGATAGCGGGCACGCGCCGCTGCGACGGCCTCATCGTCACCGCCATTAAAAATGTCGAGGCAGCGGACATAACGGCCGAGATCGCCGACCGCCGCGCCATCTGTCACCACCAGCACTTGCGCGCCATTCGGGTTCTCATCCTGATGGGTCAGCCAGATCGGCTGCTCTCCCGGATAGCCGTCAACCGCACTGCCATGGGGCAGGAACGATGCGGGGTCGTAGGTCCAGAGCGCATTGTTCAGACTTTCGACACGCTGCGGCGAAGGGTTGATGACGACCGCCCGAAGCCCGAGCCCAAGCACACGCTCAAGCAGCTTCGGCAACGCGACATCGAGCGGCGTCGTCAACAGATGATAGAAACTGACCTCGGTCATTGCCCTTCGTAATGATCGGCGATCATCTGGTTGAGCAGTCGCACGCCCCAGCCGGTGGCACCCTTCGGCACGGTCGGCTTGTCCTTCGCACCCCAGGCGGTGCCGGCGATATCGAGATGCGCCCAGGGCACGTCCTTGACGAAACGCTGCAGGAAAACAGCACCGGTAATGCTGCCGGCAGTGCCGTCGCCGATATTCTTCATATCCGCGATATCAGATTTGATAAGCCGGTCATAGGCGTCGCCGAGCGGCAGGCGCCAGGCGGTCTCGCCCGTCTTCTTGCCGGCGCTCAGAATCGCATCAGCCAGGGTATCGTTGTTGCTGAACAGCCCCGTATGCTCATGGCCAAGCGCCATGATCACCGCGCCGGTCAGCGTCGCAAGATCGATGACGGCAACCGGCTTCAAGCGGTCGATCGTGTACCAGAGCACATCCGCCAGGACCAGCCGGCCCTCCGCATCAGTATTGAGCACCTCTATCGTCTGGCCCGACATGGACGTCACGACATCGCCCGGACGCTGGGCGGAACCGGACGGCATGTTCTCAACCAGGCCCAGCACGCCGACGGCGTTGACCTTGGCACCGCGCGACGCGAGCGCCATCATCGTGCCGACCACGGCGGCGGAGCCCGCCATGTCCCATTTCATGTCTTCCATGCCCTTGGCGGTCTTCAAGGACAGCCCGCCGCTGTCGAACGTCACACCCTTGCCGACAAAGGCGACGGGTGCGGCACCCTTGGTGCCACCCTCGTAGCGCATGATGACCACACGTGGGCCATTGACGGAGCCCTGGGCGACGCCAACCAGCGCACCCATGCCGAGCTTGCGCAATTCCTTCTCGCCCAGAACCTCGACGTCGAGCCCCTTGATGTTGAGCTCAGCAACCCGGTCGGCATAGGCTTGCGGATAGATGACATTAGGCGGCTCGGTCACCAAGTCGCGGGTGAAGGCGACGGCCTGCGCCAGTTTCTCCAGCACCGCAAAGCGCTTCTTCGCAACACCCGGCTCCGCCAAGGTGATGGTCACGCGGGTCAGGCTCGGCTTGTCCTCGGCCGTCAATTTGCTGCGATATTGGTCAAAGCGGTAGCTGCGCAAGACGGCGCCGAAGCCGATCTGCGCCGCCAATTCGGCGGTGGCGAACTCTCCTTCGGGCAACGGATCGAGCACGATCTGGGCCTGCGCCTCGGGCAGGCGCAACAAATGCGCTACCAGCCCGCCGCCGAGATCGGCCGCCTTGCCGTCCGACATCTCCTTGGGCTTGCCGATGCCGAGCACGATGATCCGACTGGCCGCGACGCCGGACGGTGCGATGATGTCGATCAGATCGCCCGATTTCGCCTTGAATTTAGCGGTATCGAGCGCGCGCGTCAGCGCGCCGCCGGTCTTCTGGTCGAGTGCCGCGGCACTGCCGGTCAGGGTTGTATCGGGGGCGACCGCTACCACGATCACACCCTTTTTGCTGAGATCAATCTCAGCGAATGCCACCTTCATGCCGCAATCCTCATTCATGACGCCGTATCGAACTGCCGCATCCTTCACCGGCTGGCCGGCAAAGGCAAACCAATCCTGCGAGGTGATTTACGCCGGGGCCGGCGAGACGCTTGCCCATCCTGGTCAAATGCTTCACCTTGTCGACCTTCCGATAACGAGAGACCGAACGATGCAAAGCCGCCTTAAGCTTCTCCCCTCTGCCGCGCTGCTGATTGCGACAGCCATTCTATCGCTGTCGCCACGGTCGGCACCGGCCCAGGAGACCCTGCGCATCGTCGCGGTCGTCAATGATCAAGTCATCTCCGCCCTCGACCTTGGAGCGCGCGTCGATTTCGAAATCATCGCGACCGGCCAGAAGCCGACCATGGAATTGCGCCGCCGCCTGGCCGGCCAGGTTTTGCGCCAATTGGTCGACGAGAAGCTGCAGCTTCAAGAGGCTGACGAAAAGGACATCAAGATTTCGGATGAGGAGATCATCGCAGCGGTCGGCGGTATCGAGCAGGATAATCACATGCCTCCGGGCGGTATCTTTCAACTGCTGGATCAGGCGCATATCCCGCACGACACGGTGTTGACGCAGCTCCGCGCCCGCATGGCGTGGCAGCGGGCGGTGATGCGCAAGCTGCGCATGTCGACCCAGATCGGCGACGACGATATCGACGACGCGCTCGCCGAATTGCGCGCCAATATCGGCAAGCCTGAATCGCTGGTGTCGGAAATCTTCCTGAATGCCGATAACCCGGATTCAGAGGATGAAGTGAAGCGGACGGCCGAACGTCTGGTCGGTCAGGCCCGCAACGGCGGCAATTTTGGAGCACTAGCTCGGCAGTTTTCCGACAGCGCAACGGCCGCTGTCGAGGGCGATCTTGGTTGGATTCACCCCCATCAGCTTGACCCGGTGCTCGACACCGCTCTCGAGAAAATGGAAAAGGGCGATGTCAGCGATCCGATCAAGAGTGCGCGCGGCCTCTATATCCTCAAGCTGCGCGACCGCCGCATCGCCCAGGCGGTCGATCCCAACCAGGTCGAAGTGAAGCTGAGCCAGATCAGCTTCCCCTTGAGCCCCAATGCCGCCCCGGACGAGGTCGCGAGCCAGACGCAATTGGCGCAGCAGATCGGTGAATCGGTCAATGGCTGCCCCGATCTCGACAATGCCGGCAAGGAAGTCGGCGGCACCAACACCGCCAATGACATGTCCGTCCATATGGGCCAGTTGGCGCCCGAAATCCGGACCGCCATTGCCGATCTGCCGCTCGGCAAGGCGAGT
>CAIZEE010000583.1 GCA_903931835.1 uncultured Elstera sp. | reverse complement strand
GTCAAGGCGACGGCCAGCGAAGCGATCACCGCCAGGATATAGGCCATGCCGAGCGGTGCGAAGAGCCGCCCCGCGATACCCGACAAGGTCAGCACGGGCACGAAGACCAGCAGGACGGCAAAGGTCGCGTAGACCACCGCGCCCCGCACCTCCAGGCAGGCATCCAGCACGACCCGCGCAACGCCCTTTGGCTGCTCGCTTTGCTGGTTATCGCGCAAACGGCGCACCACGTTTTCAATGCCGATCACCGCGTCGTCGACGACCTCGCCGATGGCAATCGCAAGCCCGCCCAGCGTCATGGCGTTCAGCGTGATGCCGAGCGCCTGCAGCGCCAGTACGGCCGTGAGCAGCGATAGCGGGATGGCGACGCAGCTGATCGCCGAGGTGCGCCAGTCGAAGAGGAAGATGAACAGGATGATGACGACTAGCACGCCGCCCAGCAGCAGAGCGAATTCGACCGCCCCGGTCGCGACCGTGATGAAATTCGCCGGGCGGAACAGATCGGCGTGCAGCGTGATCCCCTGTGCTGCGAGGCCGGGCGCCAATTGCGCCACCGCCGCCTCGACCCGCGCGCCGACATCGCTTGTGTTGCTGCCATATTGCTGGCCGACCATCATCATGATGCCGGGCTCGCCCATGATCGACGCAGCGCCGATCGACGGCTTGGGCGCGAAGGAGATATCGGCCAGATCGCCCAAGGTCACGACGCCCTGCCCGGTCGAGGCCACGACCGTGCGCGCGACGTCGTCGGGATCGAACGACTCGCCGCGCGTGTGCAGCACGATGCGCTGATTGACCGTCTCGACGAAGCCGGCCCCCCTTATGCCGGTCGCGTTCGCCGCCGCTTGGCGGACATCATCAAAGCTCAAATCGAAGCGGATGAGTTGTTCGGGGCGGATCTGGATTTGCAAGGACCTGACATCGCTGCCGAACACGGTGACCTTGGCGACGCCCGGCACGGCCAGGATGCGACGCTGCACCGTCCAGTCCGCGACGGCACGCAGCTCCATCAGCGATTTGGTCTTCGATGTCAGGCCGATGATCAGCACGGTGCTGGCCGATGAGGTCAGCGGCGTGATCGTTGGCTCGCGCACGCCAAGCGGCAGATCCTGGCCGACCCGGGCGAGGCGTTCCGCCACCAATTGCCGATTGAGATAGATGTTGGAGCCGGCGGCGAAGCCGACCGAGACGACCGACAGGCCCTGGATGGAGGAGGATCGCAGCGATTGCACGCCGGGCAGCCCGTTGATCTCCGTCTCGATCGGCCGTGTCACCAGGATTTCGACCTGTTCGGGGGTCAGACCCGCCGCCTCCGTCTGGATAACCACCAAGGGCGGGGCGAATTCCGGGAAGACGTCGTATTGCGCCGAACTCAGCGCGTAGATGCCATAGGCGATCAGCAGGAACGAACAGGCGATGACGACAAAGCGAAAACGTATGGCAAACCGGATCAGCGCTGCCTGAGGACCGCTACCAGAGTCAGTCGTCATCGCCGCCGGTATTGCTCGATTTGAATTCCTCGGATAACAGCAGCGACGCGCCCTTGACCACCATCTGGGCGTCGAGGGTCTTGAGGCCGTGGATGCGGCGGGACTCGCGGATGCCGAGGCTGAAGCCCATCTGCTCGACCTCGGCCTTCTCGAAGCCGGGCATCTCTTTGCGCCAGAGGTCT
>CAIZEE010000582.1 GCA_903931835.1 uncultured Elstera sp. | reverse complement strand
GATCGGCAGCAGGGCGGCAAAGTTCGCATTGTGGTGTTGCGGATCCACGCCGTGGTGCAGGCGGTGATACTGCGGCGAGTTCCATAGCCAGCACGCCGGTCCGAAGCCAAGACGCAGGTTGGCATGGGTGATCAGGTTCCAGAAACCGATCAGGGCGTAGGCCGTGAGAATAGCCGCGTCCGCGCGAAATAGCAGGGCGACGGCGAGCCAGATCGTCACCGACTTGATAAACGGTTCGAGCCAGAAGTGCCGCATGGCCGACGCCGCGTGCAACGCGCGATCGCTGTGGTGCAGGGAGTGCATTTCCCAGAGCCAGGGGATCGCGTGCTGCGCGCGATGAAAGAGGTATTCGCCGAAGTCCGCGGCCACGAGATAGAGGGGCAGGCCCAGCCAGAACGGCAGGGCCCGCAAATCCACGAGGCCGCCCCCGCCAGCGTTGATCAGAGCGGTCTCGAAGACCGAGAGGCTCGACAGCGCGATCTGGGCAAGGAGCGTCAGCAGGACCGCCGTGGCCGTGCTTGCACGCTCGGGCGGCTGACCCGTGCGGGCCGGCCAGAGGCGCTCGAACGGCAGCAACGCGAGCACCGCGAGACATAACAGAAGGAGCGTGACCAGTGGCGACATTTGAATTCCCGGCTTCAAACCCAGTCCGTTTCATCCATGCGCAGGACTCGCGTGACGTCCGAAAGCGAGTGGACTCTCTAATCCGCACGAGAATTGATATTGGCTATCATTCCCGTCTTTCGGCAGTACAGTCTTGAATCGCGCATCAGTCGGAGCAGGTAAGGGCGACCGACCCTATCGACGTGTCAGATAACACGAACCTCTTCGTTTCATTATTGTGGTTAATACCTAACGATGAGCGCCGAATGATTTCCCCCAATCGGACTACGTAATTTCACACGGTTGTCCGGCGGACCCCGATCATGAAAAATGCTGATCGGGACATCCTTGGTCGGCGACGGGCGCCAGCCGGTGAAACACAGCGGGTGTCAGTTGGACGTGTCGTTTTTCGCCCAGAGAGCCGATCCGGTGGTGGTGTCCGTCGTCGAGGACGCTCTGGCCGTGTCGCTCGACCAGACCCTGGAAGCCCTGGGGTTCGCCGTTCGGACACACGCCCCGGAAGCGGGTCTCGACAGCCTGCCGCTGGCGCGGCGGTCCACGCTGATCATCGACCGTCAGCTTCTGCCGTCCGAGCCCCAGAACTTCATCCAGACCCTGCGCGAGCAGGCCTGGGACGGTTTCGCCATCGTCCTTGCCGAGGACGGCGTGAGCTGCGCCCTGAAATTCGATGACGGCGACCGAGTGTCGGTGATTGAAAAGCCCTTCGTCAGCGCGGACCTTTCGGCGCTGCTCTACGAGCTCCACAACGCCGACTGAGGCGAGCGCTCCAGACGTCCCTAGCGCCCGCTCTCGGAGCGGCGTTCCTCGAGCGGCTGCAGCCCGGCGGCCATGGCGATGCGCACCGCTGTCGACAGCCCCCGCGCCTTGAGCTTGGCCATGACGT
>CAIZEE010000581.1 GCA_903931835.1 uncultured Elstera sp. | reverse complement strand
TAATCGGGATTGGTCGGCGCCTCACCCAGTTCGATCGCGCCGGCCGTGTGGCCAACCGTCTGGAAACGTGCCAAGCGGCGGCCTTCGGCTTCATGCGCATTCACCGGGAAGCTCTCGAAGTTGCGCCCACCCGGATGGCTGACATGGTAGGTGCAGCCGCCAAGCGACCGTCCGCTCCAGCGATCGACCAGATCGAACACAAGCGGCGCATGCGGCGGGATGGTCGGGTGCAGCGCCGACGCCAATTGCCAGGCGCGGAAGCGCACGCCGGCTACCTTCTCGCCTTCCCGTCCGGTACCACGCAACGGCACCTGCCAGCCATTGCAAGTAACGACGTGGCGATCATCGACGACGCCCGTCACCCGCACCTGCAGCCGCTCAACCGTCGAATCCACGAAGCGCACCGTGCCGCCCGCTGTCGGTTCCTCGCCCAGCACATGCCAGGGTTCCAGCGCATGACGGAGTTCCAGCTTCATGCCACGCAGCTCGACAAAGCCATGAACCGGGAAACGGAAATTGAGATGCGGCTCAAACCAGGATTTCGCGAAGTTGAAACCGCTCGCCGCCATGTCGTCCGCCACATCGCCGATATCCTGTTCGACGAAGAAGGGCAGCATGAAGCGATCATGCAGTTCCGTGCCCCAGCGGATCAGCCGGTTCTTGTAGGGCGTATGCCAGAACCGCGCGATCAGTGCGCGCAGTAGCAATTGCTGCGTGAGGCTCATCTCCGCATGCGGCGGCATTTCAAATCCGCGAAACTCAACCAGTCCGAGGCGGCCGGTGGCGCTATCCGGTGAAAACAGCTTATCGATGCAAAACTCTGCGCGATGCGTATTGCCCTGAATATCGGTCAGCAGATGGCGCAGCGTCCGATCGATCATCCAGGGCGGCGCGCCCTCGCCCGCCTTGTCGATTTCGCGAAACGCGATTTCCAGTTCATAAAGCTTGTCATCGCGCCCTTCATCGACGCGCGGCGCCTGGCTGGTTGGCCCGATGAACAACCCCGCGAAGAGGTAAGACAGCGCCGGATGGTTCTGCCAATAGGTAATCAGGCTGCGCAAGAGATCGGGCCGGCGCAGGAATGGGCTGTCGGCTGGCGTCTGTCCACCGACAACCACATGATTGCCGCCACCAGTGCCAACATGACGACCGTCGATCATGAATTTCTCGGTCCTGAGCCGGGACGCGAAGGCATCCTCGTACAGGCCGATCGTATTTTTGGTCAGCTCGTCCCAATTGGCGGCGGGATGAATATTCACCTCGATCACACCAGGATCGGGGGTAACCGCCAGCGAATTCAGGCGCGGGTCGCGCGGCGGCTGATAGCCTTCCAGGATGATCGGCAGGCCGGTTTCCTTGGCCGTCTCCTCCAGTGTCGCCACCAGTTCGAGGTAATCCTCCAACTGCTCCAGCGGCGGCATAAAGACATAGAGCCGGCCATCGCGCGGTTCGACGCAAAGGGCGGTGCGGACGATCCATTTGGCCGATTGCCCGGTTTCCGGAACGGTCAGATCCGACTCGGACTGTTTTGGCAGTGCCACTAACTTCCCCCGCTTGGGCAGCGGTTCGCGCGGCGCAAAGGGATCATGGACGACCATATAGGGATAGTCCGCCGGCTCGACCCAGGGCAGCGAGGCAAGCGGCAGACGGAACCCCATCGCACTGTCGCCTGACACCAACTTCAACCGCCCGCGCATCGGCCATAGGCTCGACCGCCAGATCCGACTACCCGCACGCTCCGCCTTGCTGATCGGCAGGACGTAGCCGATCGCGGCCTCAACCCCGCGCTGGAAGACGGCGGTCAGCCGAT
The DNA here is from genome assembly GCA_903931835.1 of uncultured Elstera sp. GTDB lineage: Bacteria > Pseudomonadota > Alphaproteobacteria > Elsterales > Elsteraceae > CAIZEE01. Next base: position 963 of record CAIZEE010000581.1, on the reverse strand, counting down.
CGCGTTCCTGCTTGTTCTCGCTCTTGCTGTCGGTGGCCGAGACATTGACCGGCAGCTTCGCCTCGCGATCGGTATAAAACCAGTCATCCTCATAGGCCGGGCTGATGACCGAGCGATCAAAGCCAAGACGCGCCGTCAAAGCCTCGGTAAAGCGCTCCGCCTCGGCGACACCATGGCCATATTCTTGGTCCTCGCGGCCGAGCAGTGTCGGATCGGCCCAGATTTTCTCGCCGTCACGCCGCCAATAGACCGTCAGCGCCCAGCGCGGCAGCGGCTCGCCCGGATACCATTTGCCCTGGCCAAAATGCAGCAACCCGCCGGGTGCGAAGCGCTTGGTCAGCCGCTCGATCAATACACCGCCGAGCAGCCTCTTGGTCGGGCCGACCGCCGCAATGTTCCATTCGTCGCCGTCGACATCATCAACCGAGACGAAGGTCGGCTCGCCCCCCATGGTCAGCCGGACATCGTCCTTGGCCAGCGCCTTGTCGACCTCGTGGCCGAGGCGATCAATATCCTGCCATTGCAGCACCGTGTAAGGCTTTGTCGTGCGCGGCTTCTCGTCGATCCGCACAACTTCCATGAAGTGCTCGAACACGACCTCGCAGGGCTCGACCAGGCCGCTAACCGGAGCGGCGCTCGAGGGATCGGGTGAACAAGCAAGCGGGATATGTCCCTCACCCGCCAACAAGCCGGACGTCGGATCGAGACCGATCCAACCGGCACCCGGCAGATAGACCTCAGTCCAGGCATGGAGATCGGTGAAGTCCGCATCCGGCCCATTCGGGCCATCCAGCGATTTCTGGTCGGAGGTCAGTTGGATCAGATAGCCGGAGACGAAGCGCGCTGCGAGACCCAAATGCCGGAAGGCCTGAACCAACAGCCAGGCGCTGTCGCGGCAGGACCCCTTCGCCAGATCAAGCGTCTGCTCGCAGGTTTGAATACCGGGTTCCAGACGGATGACAT
>CAIZEE010000580.1 GCA_903931835.1 uncultured Elstera sp. | reverse complement strand
TGCGTTGCGGCGCGCTGTCACAGGACGTTGGGGACGATGAACGGGAAAGGTGACGGCTTGGCCTCGGCCCCGCCGCCACGCAATACCTTGCAGAACTGAGCGCCCTCGACAACGTGACCGGTGCGGATCAGCCGTTTGGCCAGTTCGCTGCCGCCGGCGTGAACGAGGGAGCGAATCGCGGCGCAGTCCAGTCGCTCGGCCAGGCGATCGAGCTCCGCAATCAGGGCGTCAACGACTGGCGCCGGGTCGAGCACGTGGAGCGCTATGAAATGATCGGCGCACAGTACCGTCCGGTATTTGGGGTCGAGGATGGTGTGATAGCAGAACAGGCCTGACGGAAACGGCTGGCCTTCGTCACGGGCAATCATGATGCCGCTGCTTCTGGTGATACTGGGCGCCGTTGCGCGGCGGGCAAACCGCAACCAGTCTGTCCGTGCCATATCCGGCATTATTTCGCGGACCAGCGGGTAGGTAGCGGCAACTTGATCGCGTTCGACATGAGTGACGGTGAAGGTCTGCATGATCCGGTCGCTAGTCTCCTTGGCTCGTGCCATGGAGACTAAAAAAGAAAAGGCTGAAGCGTGTTGATCCAGATCAAAGTTTCGCGCGCGCGCATAGAATAGTCTGACCACGATAAGCAGGCTTGGGGGCGAGGATATGATGCCGCAACGGACGACGAGCGGAAACACGAAGTCGACCGCGCCTGGGTTCGATACTCAGCAATCGGTTCGAGGGATATCGGTCATGGCTGGCAAAATCGACCCTTGCGGGGCATGCGATGCCAGACCAAACAGCGTTTGCAGCGCCATCGAGGACACCGATCTCGCGCGGTTGGCGGCGGCGGCAACGTCGACGCGTATTGAGGCCGGTCGGTCCTTCATCAACGAGGGCGATCCGGCGGACAGCTTCTTCAACATGACCGGCGGCACTGCGACGCTTTACAAATTGCTGCCCGACGGCCGGCGTCAGATCACCGGTTTCGCGCGCGCCGGCGATTTCCTGGGGCTTGCCGTCTCCTCGACCTATGCGTTCAGCGCCGAGGCCATCGACACCGTGCGCGTATGTCGCTTCCCGCGCCGCAAGATGATGGAGTTGCTGGATGATTTTCCGGCGATGGAGCGCCGCCTGCTCGCTCGCGCCTCCAACGAACTGGTGGCAGCGCAGGAACAGATGCTGCTGCTCGGCCGCAAGACGGCAAAGGAACGTGTCGCGTCCTTCCTATTGGCGCAATACAGCCGCACCCGGAAATGCGCCCACGATGCAAGCCCGATCGATCTGCCGATGACCCGCAGCGATATCGGCGATTATCTCGGGCTGACCATCGAAACTGTCAGCCGAACCTTCACGCGGCTCCGCAAGGACGCTGTGATCGAGCTGCCATCGACCGACAGCGTGATCATAACGGATCACGACCAATTGCTTGAGATGGCCGAAGGATCGAGCTCCTAGAGTAACCGTCGCGGGTTAGTTTGAACCGATCAGACTGCGGGATTGAGGCCCAGGTTTGATCTGCGTCAACGCATCGGAAGACCGATTGATGTTCCCTCATGCTTCAACACAGGAAGCACGAGGGAATGTTGCTCAATCTTGAAGCACTCGACCG
>CAIZEE010000579.1 GCA_903931835.1 uncultured Elstera sp. | reverse complement strand
GTTCCCTGCGGGCCCTTTTCCACTTCGACCCGTTCCGTATCGAATAGCTGAAGCGCCTGGAGCGCGCCGACGCTCTTGAACACGCCGTCAACATACATGGCGATCGGGCTGGACTGGTTCGGGTTAAAGTCGGTTTCGGTCACGCCACGGATGGTAAATTGCGGCTCTTGTGCGCCGAACGGCAAGATGACTTCGACGTTCGGCATCTGGCCTGCGACGTCATTGATGTTCTGGATGCCTTGCTTTTCCAGCGAGGCTGCGCTGACCACGCCAACGGCGATCGGCACGTCCTGAACTTTTTCGGTAATCTTCTGCGCGGTAACGGTAATTTCGGCGATACCGTCGCCCGACGCCTGCTGGGCCATGGCAGCGCCACACCAACTGATCGCTACGGCACTGACGCCAATCAGGGCCACCTGTCGCCCAAAATTTGCCCATTTGCCGAGTGACCGAATTTGGATCGCGCAGTCGCTTGCCATGTTCCCCTCCGTTCGATTCAGCTCGCCCTAAGCTGGTCTGCCATAGTCTCGCCTCATATTGCCTGCTGTGCAATAGAGTTACCTGCCATTCACGACGCTGTTACATGCAATGCACGCGCCAGTGACTTGTGTGCCACAGATTTTTTAAAGCAGACTTACATTGCGTCACGAGATGCTGGTAAGGCGCCGGTAAATGCGTCACAAAAACCCCATATTTCTTCATGATAAACAGGTTACAGGATGGACATCATGTTCAGAACCGTCACTACTCTCACGATTTGCGTCATGCTTGCCGTCCCGGCCTTCGGACAAACGACGGCAGACCCTGCGAAACTCGAAAGCGGCTCCTATGTCGTGGAGCCCAATCACACCCAGATCGTCTTCGGCGTGTCCCATTTCGGGTTTTCAGTCTTTCACGGCACGTTCAGCGGGATTACCGGCCAGCTCAGCCTTGACGCAAAGAGCCCGGCGAATTCCAAGCTGTCCGTAACGATCCCAATATCCAGCGTCTCGACCACCGTCGACAAGCTGACCGGTGAATTGAAGGACCCCGATTGGTTCGACGCCGCCAAATTCCCGACCGCTACCTTCAAGTCGACACATATCGACGTGACCAGTCCGACCACTGGTAAGATCACCGGCGATCTGACGCTGCATGGCGTCACCAAGACGGTGACGCTGGATGCGACATTCTTCGGCGGCGGTACCAACCCGATGAGCAAGAAGGTGACGATCGGCTTTACCGCCAAGGGCACCGTCAAGCGCTCGGATTTTGGCGTCGCCAAATACGTGCCGCTCGTCGGCGACGATGTCACGGTGCAGATCGAAGCGCCGTTCGAAAAGGAATAGCGATCAGGATGCCGATCGGGTGACGCAACTCGCCCGATCGGCCACCTATGGCGCTGATCCTCGACGCATCAGGCCGAGATAGATTTCGCCATCGCCACAAATGCCGGTCAGTTCGCCGCCAGGACCAATGCCGAGGATCGGGTGGCGATTGAGACGCTTCCATGCGATCGCACGGCGCAACTCCGTCGCGTCGGAAACAACCAGCATCCCGGCCGGCCCGATATCGATCGGTTCCTCACCGTCAGCGCAGGCAACGAGCTGTCCCGGCGCCCCTGCTATACTGATACTGGACGGCCGCCCGTGATCATCTAGGGTCACGCGGATTTGATTGTCGCGACCGCATAGCAAGGCGCCATCCTCCTGCGCCAATGAGGCCGCCGGGCGCATCAGAGCGCCTAAGCTCAGAACATTCATCGGATTGATATGTTTGACGAACTCGGCGACGTAGGCGTCCGCCGGGCGCAGGTAGATATCCTCGGCACTGCCCTTCTGTACGATCCGCCCGCCTTCTAGAATGACGATCGTATCGCCAAGCTTCAGGGCTTCGTCGAGATCGTGGCTGACGAACAGAATCGTCTTTTTCAGGCGGTGCTGAAGCTCAAGCAACTCATCCTGCAATTTGTCCCGGATCAAGGGATCAAGGGCGGAGAATGGCTCATCCATCAGCAGGATATCGGCGTCGGTGGCGAAGGCGCGGGCAAGGCCGATGCGCTGTTGCATGCCGCCCGACAATTCATGCGGCTTCTTATTCGCCCAATTGCTAAGGCCGACCATGGCGAGCTTCTCGTCGATGATCGTATTCCGCTCCGCCGGTTTCACGCCGCGCAGTTCCAGGCCGAACCCGACATTGTCGCGCACGGTGCGCCAGGGTAGCAGGGCGAATTGCTGAAACACGGTGGACACGGTCCGCCGCCTGACCTCGCGCAACGTCGCGCCATCACAACGTGCGATATCGACCTTGACCCCGTCATGCTCGACCAGGACCGAGCCGCGCGTCACCGGGTTCAGACGATTGACGGCGCGCAGGATGGTCGACTTGCCAGAACCTGACAGCCCCATCAACACGCAAATCTCACCCTTCCGAACGCTGAGATCGATGCCGGCGGCCCCAAGCACGCTGCCGGTGATCGTTAGTATTTCGTCCCGCGTAGCACCATTATCGACCATTTCGAGCGCCCGCTTGGTAGCGGCCCCAAAAACTATATCGACACCGTGAAACTCGATCGCCGTCATCGCCCCGCCCCCTTGCCGACCGGGCGTTTGCAGACGCGGTCGAGAATGATGGCGAGCACGACAATGGCGAGACCGGCCTCAAACCCCATCGCAACGTTCACCGAGTTCAACGCGCGAATAACCGGCTTACCCAGTCCGTCTGCGCCGACCAATGCGGCTATCACCACCATGGACAGACTCAACATGATGCATTGCGTGATCCCCGCCATGATCGTCGGCAGGGCGTAGGGCAGCTCGACCTTAT
>CAIZEE010000578.1 GCA_903931835.1 uncultured Elstera sp. | reverse complement strand
CGCGCGCGATGGCAAGCAAAGCCACCAACTAAACTATTGCAGGGACTAATGTTTCAATTGCATGGCAAGCGCGCGTCGTGTTCGCACCTGCAAGAGCGCCGGTCTATTGCCTAAGCAATACCGGGCGTGGCTCGTCTTCGCGCCGCAACAACACGACAACCTCATCCGGACGACCAAGGCCCAGGGTTGCGCGGACACGCTCGTCAAGCATATCAGGGTCGATGGAATCAGGACGCAGCAGCTTCACCCGCCGCTCGATCGTCTCGCGTTCGCTGCGCAGCAAATCGCGGGTGATTTCGGCCTTGCGGATTTCCTGGGCGAGCCTCAGATAAGCCAGCAATCCGCGATCACCCTGAACCGCGTAATAGCCGAAATAGGCAAGCACCAGCGCCCCGATAACCGGGACCGCTACATAGCGCGCACGCCGCTGAATGAATTGCCTGAATGCCATGACCAACACGGAATCACATCGTGATTCCATGGGTCAAGCATATTCTTCTTAAACGATTCGTTTAGAGTCGCTTGAAAGCGCCAAGGCCAGCATAGCGCGCGGCGGAGCCTAGCTGCTCTTCAATACGCAGAAGCTGGTTGTACTTCGCCAGACGATCGGAACGCGACAGCGAGCCGGTTTTGATCTGGCCGCAATTGGTCGCGACCGCCAGATCGGCAATCGTCGAATCCTCGGTCTCGCCCGAACGATGCGACATGACGGCGGTGTAGGAGGCGCGATGCGCCATATCCACCGTCTCCAGCGTCTCGGTCAGCGAGCCGATCTGGTTGACCTTGACCAGGATCGAGTTAGCAACGCCGCGTTGGATGCCTTCCGACAGGCGTGCTGTGTTGGTCACGAACAGATCGTCGCCGACCAGCTGGGTTTTGGCGCCCAGCACCTCGGTCAACGCCTTCCAGCCATCCCAATCATCCTCGGCCATGCCATCCTCAATCGAGACGATCGGATAGCGCGTCACCAGATCCTCGTAATACCGCACCATCTCATCAGGGCTGAGCGACTTGCCCGCCTCGACCGTGTAGCGGCCGGATTTGAAGAATTCGGTGGAGGCTGGATCGAGCGCTAAGAACACGTCCTGGCCCGGGTGATAGCCGGCTGCCTCGATTGCCGACATGAGGGTGCCGAGCGCTTCGTCGCTGTTCTTGAGATTGGGCGCGAACCCGCCCTCGTCGCCGACATTGGTCGAATGGCCTGCATCTTTCAGCTTCTTCTTCAGCGCGTGGAAGATTTCAGCACCCATGCGCACCGCGTCGGCAAACGTCTCCGCCTCAGCCGGAACGATCATGAACTCCTGGATTTCCAGCGGGTTGTCGGCGTGCGCACCGCCATTGATCACGTTGATCAGCGGCACCGGCAGCGTGCGCGCCAAGACGCCACCGACATAGCGATAGAGCGGCACTTCGAGCTCAACGGCGGATGCGCGCGCAACGGCCAGGCTGACACCCAGAATGGCGTTGCCGCCCAGCCGCGATTTGTTCGGCGTGCCATCCAGCGCGATCATCGTCTCATCAAGGTCGATCTGGTCGGACGATTCCATGCCCGACAGCGTCTCGTAGATCTCGCCATTGACCGCAGCGACGGCCTGCATCACGCCCTTGCCGAGATAGACATCCTTGTCGCCATCGCGCAGCTCAACCGCCTCATGGCTGCCGGTCGACGCGCCTGACGGCACGGCGGCGCGGCCGAAGGCGCCGCTTTCCAGCGTGACGTCGACTTCGATCGTCGGGTTCCCCCGGCTATCCAGGATCTGGCGGGCGGTGATGTCGATAATGGCGCTCATGATATTCCTCTAGACGATGCCGAAGCCGCGCACAGGGTTTGCCTTGGCGAGGCGATCGAAGTCAATCAGGTTTGCGAGCAAGGCCGGCAGCTTGGCGAGAGGCACCATATTCGGTCCGTCGCTCGGCGCATGGTCGGGATCGCGGTGGGTTTCCATGAAGACCGCCGCCACGCCGACCGCTACTGCGGCGCGCGCCAGGAGCGGCACGAACTCGCGCTGGCCGCCGCTGGTCGTCCCCTGCCCGCCCGGCTGCTGCACCGAATGGGTCGCGTCGAAGACCACCGGGCATCCCGTCTCCGCCATGATCGCGAGCGAGCGCATATCGGAGACCAGCGTGTTGTAGCCGAAGGATGCGCCGCGCTCGCACAGCAGGACGTTGGGATTGCCGGCGTGATCCAATTTCTTCACGACGTTCGCCATGTCCCAGGGTGCGAGGAACTGGCCCTTCTTGATATTAATGGCTTTGCCCGTGGCGCCTGCCGCCAACAGCAGATCAGTCTGGCGCGACAGAAAGGCCGGGATTTGCAGCACATCGACCGCTTCGCCGGCGATCGCGCATTGCGCTTCAGTATGCACATCAGTCAGCACCGGGCAGCCATAGGTCTGACGCACCTCCGCCAGGATCGCCAGGCCCTGCTCCAGCCCGATGCCGCGCGCACTCGATACCGACGTGCGATTGGCCT
>CAIZEE010000577.1 GCA_903931835.1 uncultured Elstera sp. | reverse complement strand
TCAGGCTGCGGCCGTCGATTGGCAGAGCCACCTCGCCGTAAAGGAAAGCATCGTCGAAGCCGATTGCAGCGGCATCGTCCTGGCTGTTGCCGTAATGCATGCGGTCGAGCCGGGCCCAATAGATCGCGGCAAGGCACATCGGGCAGGGCTCGCAACTGGTATAGATCTCGCAGCCGGCCAGGCTGAACCGGCCAAGCTTGGTGCAGGCGTCGCGGATCGCCGTCACTTCGGCATGCGCGGTCGGGTCGTTGGTCGAGGTCACGCGGTTGATCCCTTCGCCCACAATCTTGCCGTCGCACACGATGACCGCACCAAACGGGCCGCCGGAATTGGAATTGATCGCCTCTGCCGACAGCGCGATCGCGCGGCGCATGAAATCTTCCGGGCTCATTGGTTCACTCCATAGTGGTCGCCCAATCGATGCAGGAACGAGACCATCGCCCTGAGTGCTGCCGCCACATCGCCTGGCTCCACACTTTCCGCCGGATTATGGCTGATGCCGCCGGCGCAGCGGATGAACAGCATCGCCATCGGCGCCAGATCGGCCATCACCATCGCGTCATGTCCAGCACCGCTCATCAGTCGGACGCCGGAGCCGCCGGTCGACCGTACCGCGTCGGCGAGTAGATCGGACAGGCTGTCATCGCTGGGACAGGCCGGCAAATTGTGTAAATCCTCTATCGAAAAGCCGACCTCGCGCCGCTTGGCAATGTTGCGCAGCACGACGCGCAGCGCATCGGCCGCCTCGTCCCGATCGGCATTATTCGGGGCCCTCAGATCCAGCGTGAAAAAGACCTCTCCCGGGATGACGTTCGGCGCACCCGGCTCCGCCGTGATTGTGCCGACCGTGCCAACCAGCCCGTCAGGACCAGCGGCGCAATAGGTCTCGATCGCGAGGATCGCCTCGGCCGCCGCTGTCAGCGCATCGTGGCGCAGCGCCATCGGCGTGGTCCCGGCATGCCCTGCCGTGCCGTGAAACCGGCAGGCAAAGCGGCGTTGTGCTGCGATTGCCGTGACGATGCCGAGCGCTTGGTCGGCGGCTTCGAGCACCGGTCCCTGCTCGATATGCGCCTCGAAATAGGCGATGGCGCCGGGGTGCTTCAGAGACGCGATATCCGGGCGGGTCGGCAGACCGGCGGCACCGAGCGCGTCGCACACGCGCACCCCCCTGGCGTCGGCACCGTCCAGCGCCGATGCGGCCAGCGAGCCTGCGAGCGCCCGGCTCGCCAGCATTGCCTGGGGAAAGCGCGAGCCCTCCTCATCGCCAAAGGCGGCAATCTCCAGCGCGAACGGCAGGCGGCGTCCCTGCTGGCCGAGCGCCTGCACGCAGGCGATCCCCAGCATCACGCCAAGATTGCCGTCAAAGGCTCCGGCATTGCGCACCGTGTCGATATGCGAGCCGATGATCAGCGGCGGCAAATCCGGATTGCTGCCGGCATAGCGCCCGATCACCGTGGCAAGCCCGTCGAGCCTTACCGTCATACCGGCATGGGTCATCCAGCGTTGGACGATGTCGACGGCGGCCATATGCGCCGGGGTCAAATAGCGCCGGGTCAATTCCTCGGGCGATTCGCTATAGGGCGGGCGCGCCAGATCGAGGCAGCGCCGAACCGCCAGATGGGCGAGGTCGTCAAGCGTCTCTGGCGCCAAAACCTGCTCCCTACTGGGCCCCGGCACCGACGCGCACTTCCTGCTTGAAGCGCTCGGTAGCGCCGACCAGCGCTGCCCGGACGCCGGGCTCCAAGGCCGAATGCCCGGCATCGGGCACCACGACATAGCGTGCCTCCGGCCAGGCGCGCGACAGTTCGTCGGCGGTGATGATCGGGCAGATCATGTCGTAGCGGCCTTGCACGATCGTGGCCGGCAGCTTTGAAATTGCGCTGAGATTGGCGAGCAAGTCGTTTTCGCGCAAATAGCGATCGGACTGGAAGAAATGCGCCTCCAGCCTCGCCAAACCGAGCGACACGCGGTCATCCGACAGATTGGCGCTGGACTCAAGGTTGGGCAGCAAGGTTGAGCACGCCCCCTCATACCGGCTCCAGGCGCGCGCCGCCGGCAGATGGACGGCGGGGTTCGGGTCGATCAGACGGCGATGGTAATGGGTCAGCAGATCGCGCCGCTCCGACTGGGGCAGGAAATGCGCGAAGTCGCGCCACGCTTCTGGAAAGATCGCCCGCATGCCATAGAGGAACCAGTCGATCTCGACCTGGCGGGCGAGGAATATGCCGCGCAAGATAAAGCCGAGACACGCCTCGGGATAGGCCTCGCCATAGGCCAGCGCCAGGGTCGAGCCCCAGGAACCGCCAAAGACCAGCCAGCGGTCGATGCCGAGGAAACGCCGCAGCGTCTCGATATCCTCGATCAGATTGGGCGTGAAATTGTCTTTCGTCTCGCCAAGCGGCGTCGAACGGCCGCTGCCGCGCTGATCGAACACGACGATGCGATAGAAATTCGGATCGAAGAAGCGCCGATGCGTCGGCGACGCACCCGCCCCCGGCCCGCCATGCAGAAACAGGACCGGCACGCCCTTGGGATTGCCGCTTTGTTCCCAATACATCGTGTGCGTCGCGTCGAGCTGCAGCATGCCGGCCGCATAGGGTTCGATTGCCGCGTACAGATCAGTGCGCATCAACTCTCCACAGGTCTCACGTTGAGACTGATCCTGACCAGGATTTCGTAAAGATCGTTATAACCTAACGCGTTTACCCTAACGCGTTTGCCGCTCGTGTAAATGCTCGTCAATGCGCTCTAAGGCCGATCTTGACTACGGCGCGATAGAAGACATCCTGCGCCAGCGCCAGATCGGCTCTGGTCGGTATGATGAGCGGTACCAGCGCCATGCCGAGCTGCTTGTGCACCAGTTGGCCCAGATAGAGGAACGACACCCAGCGCGCGATCACGAAGGATGCGGCCGCCCCCATCAGCCCGAATTGCGGCACCAGGACTGCCAGCAGCGCCGCGTTCAACACCAGCGTTACCAATTCCGCCTTTGAGATCGACAGCGCGCGGTCATAGGCCTTGAACGCCAGCACAAAGAAATCCTTCAGCGCAAACGGCACTACCCCCCAGAGCAGTAGGCGCATGACTGGCGTCGCGGAGATGAAGGAGGCGCCGAAGAGCAGCCGCAGCGCCAGCGGCGCCAACAGCCACAGCACCGCCGTGCTGGACAGCATGATGACGACGCTCAGGCGAAAATACAGGCCGATTACCGCCGGCCGCTCGGCAGGCGAGGCGCCACAGGCGCGCGGATACGCCACCATGGTTACCGAATTCACCACGGTATAGGTGATCTGCGACATCGTGGTGGCGACGACATAAAGGCCAAGTGAAGCCGGATCAAGCGTGGTTGCGATCAGCATCTGATCGATCTTGCCGTTCAGCATGCTGACCACGTTGGAGGTGTGGATGCGCAGGCCGTACGCGGCGAATTGCTTCAGGACCGGGACCGACGCCCCCCAACTGGCCCAGCCGGCCCACAATCCAAAGCCGATGCCGCCGATCAGCGGCAGCGATTGCGCCAGTAAATAGGCAATCCCAAAACCGGTCACATCCGCCTGTCCCAGCGCGTAGACCACCAGGATCAGCGCGAGATAGCCGACGCCGAGCGACACCCGCATCGCGTTCCATATGGCGAGCCGCATATACCCCCGCAGCATCTCCTGATAAATCGTGCCGATGATCGTGCACGGGATCAGGAAGAGCAGCAGCACCGCGAGCGAACGGACGGAAGCCGAGTAATCGACATAGGCGAGAGGGATGACGACGAAATAGCCCAGCACCATGGCGACGATGGTGACGAAGGAGACGAGCAGCAGGCCTGCGCCGAAAATCTGCCGCGCGGTCTGCCTTCCCGACGCCGCGTGGAACAAGGTCGCATCCTGCAGCCCGAACAGCGCCAGATAGCTCAATGTCGTCGGCCACAATATGGCGGCGGCCAGATCGCCGCGGCCGGCCGGCTGCAACAGATGGGCGGCCAGCATGCCACTGCCGAGATTGGCAAATTGCAGCAATCCCGTCGTCATCATGGTGATGAACAGAGCTTTCATGGCGTGACTGTATAGCCGCTTTGCGCCGCCGCCGCTCTTGTTTTGGCGGACGTGCCAGGATACTTAGTCGGGCTAGCTGCGGGGTAGCCCCTGGGGCGACCTCGCGATCCGAATTTCAGGGAATTTCCAGCATGGCCCGCTACCGCCGCATCATGATGAAACTGAGTGGCGGTGCGATGGCGGGGGATGGCGCCTCGATCTTCGATCAGGCCTCGATCGAGCATATCGTCGACCAGATATTGTCGGCCACCGAGCTTGGCTCCGAGGTCGTCATCATGGTCGGCGGCGGCAATATCTTTCGCGGCAATGTCGCGCAGACCTGGAATATCGAGCGCGCCGAGGCCGATAATATGGGCATGCTCGGCACCGTTATTAACGGCGTCATGCTGCGCGCCGCGATCAACGCCAGAGTCGATACCGACGTCCGGGTGATGTCGGCGATCCAGATCAACTCGATCGCCGAGCCCTATATCCGGCTCCGCGCCAGCCGGCATCTCGACAAGAAATCGATCGTGATTTTGGTCGGCGGCATTGGCCAACCATACGTCACCACCGACTACCCGGCCGTCCAGCGGGCGCTGGAACTACGCTGCGACGCGATTCTCGCGGCCAAGCACGGGGTCGACGGCATCTATACCGCCGATCCCAAACGCGAGCCCGACGCCAAGCGCTATGCCAGCCTGACCTATGATGATGTGATCACCCAGGATCTGCGCGTGATGGACCAGTCGGCCATGCTGCTCGCGCGTGATCACTCGCTGCCGATCCATCTGTTCAATTTCGACCAGCGCGGCCGCGTCGCCAGCATTCTGAAAGGCGAGGATGTCGGCACGATGGTCAGCCGCGACAGCGTGCTGACGCTGGCCGACGACACCAACCGCTAAACGCTAACCCGACGGAGACTGACCTTGGCCGATCTCACCCAGTTCATCGAAACCCTGCCGAAATGCGAGCTGCACGTGCATATCGAGGGCACGCTGGAGCCCGAGATGAAATTCGATCTCGCCAAGCGCAACGGCATCACCCTGCCGTACAAGGACGTCGCCGAGCTGAAAGCCGCCTATACGTTCAACGACCTGCCGAGCTTCCTCAAAATCTATTACGAGGGCATGGGCGTGCTGGTGCATGAGCCGGATTTCTATGATCTGACCTATGCGTACCTCAAGAAGGCGCGCTCACAGAACGTGCTTTATGCCGAGATGTTCTTCGATCCGCAGGCCCACACGGCGCGCGGCGTGCCGTTCGACGTGGTGATTCGCGGCATCCGCCGGGCGCAGATGGATGCGGAAAAGCAGCTTGGCATCAGAAGCCAATTGATCATGTGCTTCCTGCGCGACTGGAGTGCCGAGTTCGCCATGTCGACGCTGCTCGAATCCCTGCCCTATAAGGAATGGATCATCGGCGTAGGCCTCGATTCGGACGAGCACAACAACCCGCCGCTCAAATTCCAGAAGGTTTTCGCCCGGGCCCGCGCCGAGGGCTATCTGCTGACCATGCATTGCGACGTGAACCAGAAGGATTCGGTCGAGCATATCCGCCAGTGCCTGGAGGATATCGGCGTGTCGCGCATCGATCACGGCACCAATTCGCTGGAAAGCGCCAATCTGACCGAGGTGCTGAAGCAGACCCAGATCGCGCTGACCATCTGCCCGGTATCGAACACCTTCTGCACCGATGGCTCGCAGACCAACATCATCAAGAAGATGCTGGAGCTTGGCATCCGCGCCACCGTGAATTCCGACGACCCGGCCTATTTCAACGGCTATATGACCGAGAATTTCAAGCTGGTGCATAAGGAAGGCCCGATGGGCGTCGACGAACTGAAGCAGCTCTCGCTCAACGCGTTTGAGGCCGCCTGGCTGCCGCGCGCGACCAAGGACAAGTATCTGGCGCTGGTCGAGGCTCACGCAGCCT
>CAIZEE010000576.1 GCA_903931835.1 uncultured Elstera sp. | reverse complement strand
GGGGCGGAGAGGGGATGTAGGAACACGATCTGCGCTTTACCGTAACGGCGCGTATCCGCAATTTCGAATCCCGGTGGCGGCGTAAAATCTTCGGTCCGCTCGAGTTCCACCGCGATCAGCGCGTGATCGGCGATCCAACCGCCCTCCAACAACGCAGCCAGCGCCGGCAGCGCCAGACCCGATCCGTAGGGCGGATCCAAAAACAGGATGTCGGCAGGGGCGGATGCTTTCGGCACGCGCTGCAGATCGGTCGCAATGGCAGAGATCAGCTGGCCGGCCAGTTTCAGCGCTTTCAGATTGGCATTGGCCGGCGCCACATCGCGGTCGATCAGCGTCACGCGACCTGCTTGACGCGATAACGCCTCAATGCCGACAGCACCGGTACCGCAGAACCCATCCAGGAAGTGACAGCCGACCAGCGGCACCGGAACCAGCGGGCTATGCGCCAGGATATTGAACAGCGATTCGCGTGCGCGGTCGGAGGTGGGGCGCAGATCCATGCCGTCTGGCGCGACCAAGGCGCGGCCGCGCATGGTGCCGCCCACGATGCGCATTACTTCGCGTCCGGCTTGGCGGTGCGGGGTTTGCGCTTCTCGCGCGCCGGCGGCGCACCGGCGCCGGCGCCGATCTGGTCGCGCAGGATGCGGGCCGGCACTTCCTCGACGTGGCCCGGCTCCAGATAACCCAATTGGAACGGGCCGTAGGACAGGCGGATAAGGCGGTTCACGTCGGCCCCCAGATGCTCGACCAGTTTGCGGATTTCGCGGTTCTTGCCTTCCTTCAGCGACATGGTGAGCCAGCTATTGGCGCCCTTGGTGCTGTCAAGCGTCGCCTCGACGCCGCCATAGGTCACGCCGTCAACCGTCACACCCTTGGCAAGCTGCAGCAGCGCACGGGGATCGATCGCGCCATGCACCCGCACGCGGTAGCGCCTGAGCCAGCCATTCGACGGCAGCTCCAGCCGCCGCGCCAAGGCGCCGTCATTGGTCAGTAGCAGCAGCCCTTCGGAATTGAGATCGAGCCGGCCGATCGAGATGACGCGCGGCAGATCGGGCGGCAGCCGCTCGAACAAGGTCGGGCGGCCCTGCGGGTCCTTATGCGTGGTCACCACGCCCTTGGGCTTGTGGTAGCGCCATAGCCGCGTCGCCTCGATGGTCGGCAGCAGCTTGCCGGCGACCTTGATCACCGACAGCTCCGTCACGAGCACAGCCGGGCTGGTCAGCACCTTGCCATCGAGCGAGACCTTGCCCTCGACGATCAGCCGTTCAGCATCGCGGCGCGAACAAATGCCGGCGCGGGCGATGCGTTTGGCGATCCGCTCGCCCTCTTCACTCATGATGCAGCGATGAAAGCGGAAAAGATCGCCGGATCAGCCGGCGAGATCGAATATTCAGGGTGCCACTGCACGCCGAGGCAGAAGCGCTTCGACGTATCCTCAATCCCCTCGATCACGCCATCGGGGGCGACCGCATTGACGACAACCGTTCCGACCACTGACTTCACCGCCTGATGATGCGCGCTGTTCACCGGGATTTCGGTGGCGTTGACGATCCGTGCCAGCAGCGTGCCCGGCGTCACGCGCACCACATGGCCCGGCTGGTCGCGCGGATTGGGCTGTTCATGCGCCAAGGCGTCCGCAATCTCATCCGGTATGTGCTGAACCAACGTGCCGCCCAGTGCCACGTTCAGTAGCTGCTGGCCGCCACAAATGCCCAGCACCGGCAGATCGCGCGCGATCGCCGAGCGGGTCAGCGCCAACTCGAATTGGGTGCGTCGATCCTTGGTGGTGACCGTCTGATGCCGGCTATCGGCACCGAACAAGGCCGGATCGATATCAAAAGCGCCGCCGGTGACGACGATACCGTCGAGCAAATCGAGATAGTCGCCCGCCCGGTCCGGCTCATGCGGCAGCAGCAGCGGCAAGCCGCCGGCCTGCTCCACCGCCGCGCAATAATTCTCGCGCAGCGCATACCAGGGCAGCTTGGAATATCCGCCAGGCGGCTCGGCATCGAGGGTAAGGCCAATTTTGGGTCGCGACATGCGGCGCACCTTAGATCGTGTATTGGCGCGAGGGAAGCGTTAGACTGGCGCATGACGAACTACATGCAAACGGCGCTTGAGGCAGCAGCAGCGGCATCCGCGCGTGGCGAGGTTCCGGTCGGTGCTGTCGTGGTCGGGCCGGATGGCGCCATCGTGGCGCAGGCGAGCAACCGGGTCGAGGAGCTGTGCGATCCGACAGCGCATGCCGAAATGCTGGCGCTACGCGCCGCGACCGCGCAATTGGGCCAGGAGCGCCTGACCGAATGTGATATCTACGTCACGCTGGAGCCCTGCGCGCTCTGCGCCGCCGCCATCTCACTGTTCCGCATCCGTCGGCTCTATTTCGGCGCTTATGATTCCAAAGGCGGCGCTGTCGAGCATGGCCCACGCCTGTTCGGGCAACCTACCATCATGCATCGCCCGGAAGTCTATGGCGGCATCCAGGAGGTTGAGTCCGCCACGTTGCTGCGCGATTTCTTCAACAAATTGCGCGAAACCTGACGCTCTGCTCGCGCTGCCGCTCGGCCCGTCCGGTTGCGACCAGATAATTGAGTAACGCTACGGCCTCGCCAAATCCGCTCTCGATCGGCTGCGCCGGCCAAAGCTTGCCCGCGATCTCGGCGGCCGTAACCAGATCACGGCAGGCCTTAATAACCCGGCTCGATCGTTCGGCCACGCGTTGGCGCAGCCGCGTGATGTGCTGCGGCAAGGTCGTGAAAGGCGAGCCGCGGGCCGGCAAGACCAACGTCGCGTCCGGAAGCTCCGCCAATCGATCCAGCATGGCAAGCCAAGGCGTCACCTTATCCTCATCCGGCTCAGTGAATGACGCGTGAATAACCGATGGATCGAACGCCCCGGTGATCAGTATTTGCCGGTCAGCCGCATAAAGACTGAGCCCGCCCGGCATATCAGCGGCCAACACCTGCCAGTCGGTTTGCCCCAGGCGGATCACCTCGCCCTCGGCGATCCGCCGATAACGTCGTGGCAGATAAGGGACCGCCGCGCGATATGACCGCTCCGAGCGGATCAGGATGCGCATCGCCGCCTCGCTCAATCCGTGCTCGCGATAAAACCGGGTGCGCAGGTCATGCTCGACCTCCGGGGCCAATCGTAAGAGATAATGCGCCCAGCGCATGTGATGCTCTGTCATCAGGACGGGGGTTTCGGTCAGGAACTCGGCATTGCCGACAGCACCGGGTTCGCTGTCGGTGAGGATGAGCTGGGTGATCGGCTCGTCGTCCAGTAACTTCTTCCACAGCGCCTCGTTGGCGCCTGTGCCATGGCCACTATCGACCACATCCCACCCCTTATCGGCGACGAAACGCCAGACGTTGCGGGGGCCGGTCTTGTGCGGAAAGCGCAGCCAATCGATGCCGTCCGCGACAGCAGAAGCCTTACCCCGTCGCGGCGGCACAATCATCGAAGGCCGCGAAGCCCGATATCGCGGCGGCAAAAGCCGCTCGGGAAATCGATCTGGTCGACCGCGTCATAGGCACGGTCGCGCGCCGCCGCCAGATCGGCACCCCGCGCCGTGACGCCGAGCACACGGCCGCCGCTGGAAACAAG